>JAPLUR010000076.1 GCA_026397505.1 Candidatus Zixiibacteriota bacterium | reverse complement strand
GGCTTTCGGCAATCAGCTCGCGGGTTCTCCCCCGCACAATTTCAATCGGCACCCGGGCGTCGGCCAGATACGCCCGATAATCAATATCTCCTTCAACCGCGGCCACCGCAAAACGCCATTTCCCGCTTTCCGCAAGGATTCCCGCCGTCGCGGCCAGAACCGGAAGCATCTTTTCTACCTCCTGCGGACGCGATCCCGGCAGAAGGGCCACCAGATCGGAACCGGCATTGTATGGCGCCTTAATAAGACCGGCATCGATGTCATCAAGAAGATAGTGCCCGACAAACCGATTTCTTACTCCGGCCTTCTCATAAATCTTTTTCTCAAACGGGAGAATGAGAAGCATCATATCAACCAGGCGCTTTATCGTCCCGATTCTCTTTCCTCCCCAGGCCCAAATTTGCGGTGAAACATAATAGATTATCGGGATATTCAGCGATCTTACTTTTTCGGCCAGGCGAAGATTGAAACCGGGGTAATCAATGAGTACAATCGCCCTGGGCTGACGCTCCTCAATCTGCTCTGCCGCCCGAGTCAAAAGCTTCTGAAAAAACCGGAATCGCTTGGCCACCTCCCAGAATCCAAGGACAGCCAGCTGGTCGCCGGGCACCAATTGCTCTTGTCCCATTGAGGCCATGCGCCGCCCGCCAAGCCCGAAAAAGCAGGTCGGCTCGTTGAATTGGCGAAGATTCCTCAGAAGATGATAGCCGGCAATATCGCCCGAGGGATCGCCGGCTGAAATGAAGATCGACATTTGAGTTTCCCTCTCTGGACGAATCTTCTCCTGCATTTCAAACTACCGCCCCCATTTTGCCTATTCGTTCAATCTCGACCGCCACCCGCAGCGCCTCTGCGGCCGCCTCGCCGGGAACTTCCGGGGCGGAATGGTTCTGCACTGCCATAATGAAATCAGTCAACTCCCGGCAGAGCATATCTTCATCCCCTGAGACGGCCTGATTATATATTATCTGACGCCCCGATTTCCCCAGCGGAATCCGCATCCCCTCCTCACCGGCATTGACTTCGTCGGCGAGGCGATAAATGTCGGCCTGCCTTTCCGCCAGATCGAGCGAGAAATACCCCGATTTCTGGAATATCCGCAGTTTCCGCATCGGGCGAAGCGAGATTCGGCTGGCCGTGAGATTCGCCACCGCCCCGTTTTCAAATGTCAGACGGGCATTGGCGATGTCGGCGTTATCCGATATCACTGCCACCGCTGAAGCCTCGATATTTCTGATTTTCGATTTCACCAGATGCAGGCACAACTCAATATCATGTATCATTAAGTCCAGAATAACCGCCACATCGGTGCCGCGCGGGTCGAAGGCCGCCAGACGATGCGCCTCGATAAAGCGCGGATTTATTTGATATTCTTTCAAAGCCTGAACAGCCGGGTTGAACCGCTCAATATGTCCCACTCCGAGGATGACCTGATTTTCACGAGCCAGCCGCACCAATTCATCGGCTTCCTCGGCCGTGGCCGCAATCGGTTTTTCCACCAGACAGTGTATCTTATTCTTCAGAAACTGCTCCGCCACCTCAAAATGGGAACTGGTCGGCACCGCTATGGAAACCGCCTCAACCTGCCCCATTATCTCCTCCAGACTCCGGAATGGCTTTACCTGCCACTCAACGGCGGCCTGCTCACATTTCTGTCGGTCGCTATCATAAACACCGATCAACTCCGCTTCCTTGATATTTTTGTACCAGCGGCTGTGGTGCTTCCCCAGATGTCCGACACCGATGACGGCTGTTTTTATTCTGTTCACTGTGATTTTTTCTCCTGATATGGGCCGGACAAACTGTCCGAAAAGAGTATCGCCGCTCCCAAAAGGGAAGCTCTATTTTAGCATGCCCCGGGTCGAGTTCTCAATAAAAGTGAGAATCACTTTTATCTCCTCCACCATGGCCACCTCGGCTCTTATTTTTTCAACCGCCTGCGTTGTGTTCAAGTTGGAAAAGAATAAAATCTTGAAGGCTTTTTCCAGAAGGCTGAGAGTCTCCGGTCTGAAACCGCGCCGTTTCAGCCCGACTGAATTAAGCCCCATTACCTTCAGAGGGTAACCCGCCACCAGCGAGTACGGGCAAATATCCTGCTGCACCCGGTAACCGCCGCCGATCATGCAATGGGCCCCGATTTTCACGAACTGATGCACCGGAACGATGCCGCCGATAATGGCGTAATCGCCGATCTCAACATGACCGGCGATATTGACCGCATTGGCCAATATCACACTATCGCCGACTATGCAGTCGTGCGCCACATGCGCATAGGCCATCAGAAAGCAGTTCTTACCGATAACCGTCTCTTTGTGCTGGGCGGTCCCCCGGTTAAGCATGGCGTATTCCCGGATTGTCGTTCCTTCGCCTATAACCAGACGCGTTTTCTCGTCCTTGAATTTCAAATCCTGCGGGACCGACCCCAGAACCGCCCCATGGAACAACGTGACATTGTCGCGCAATTCGGTATAGCGCGCCACCAGGCAATTGCTCCCAATAGTTACATTATTTCCGATTATGGCTTCTGCTTCAACAATGCTATAGGGACCGATTTTGACATTTTCGCTAAGAATAGCCTTCTGGTCAACAATGGCGGTATGGTGAATCTGGTTCATCGGTCAAGAACCATGGCCATTAATTCCGCCTCGGCCACCAACACATCCCCGACAAAACCTTTGCCCTGCATTTTACAGGTGTTGCGGCGAAAAACCTTCATCTCCAACTCGAAGCGGAGAGTATCGCCCGGCCTGACCGGCCGGCGGAATTTTACCTTGTCAATCGATATGAAATAGACCAGCTTTTTCTCCGGCTCCGGAACTGCTTTAAGAAGAAGAATGCCGCCCGCCTGCGCCATCGCCTCAAGAATCATGACCCCCGGCATGATTGGATGGCCGGGGAAATGCCCCTGGAAAAACGGCTCGTTGATAGTGACATTCTTGATGGCCACAACCCTCTTCTCCGGCTCCATATCAAGCACTTTGTCTATTAGAAGGAACGGATAGCGGTGCGGCATGATCCGCATGATTCCATCAATATCGATCAGGGGCTCCCTGTTGGCTTTCTGATATTTGCTGGCAATTTTCTTCTTCTCATACAGCGCCCGAATCTTTTTCACCAGCGCTACATTGGCTTTGTGCCCGGAACGGGCCGCCAGAATATGCCCTTTAATCGGCACCCCGATTAAAAACAGGTCGCCGATAAGGTCCAGCGCTTTGTGACGCACCGGCTCATTATAGAAACGAAGCGGAATATCGTTGATGATCCCCGTCTTACCGACAAAAGCATCATCTTTCAAATTCAATACCTTGCGAATCCGGTCAACCTCAATCTGCCCCAAATCGGAATCATAAATGACAATGGCGTTGTTGAGACCGCCCCCCTTGATCAATCCCTGATTCTTAAGCATCTCCACTTCCGAAAGGAAACAGAATGTCCGGGCCGGAGCGAATTCCGTCACGAATTCGGTGTCAAGATCAATCAGCGTCGTATATTGCGTACCTAAGGCCGGGCTCTTATAATCAATCATAAATGTAATTCGGAACGTATCCGACGGCGTGACCACAATATCTATCGAACGATCCGGCTCGGAATAAGAAAGGGTGGTGTCAATTTCGAGATATTGACGGGCGGCATCCTGGGTTTCGATACCCGCCTCAAGAATTTTCTGCACAAAGGGAAGGGAGGAGCCATCGCCCACCGGCGGCTCATTGGAATCCAGTTCAATATCAAGATTATCCAGCTGAAGCCCCGAGAGCGCGGCCAGAACATGCTCCACTGTGTAGACCTTGGCATCGCCGTTGGCCAGCGTGGTTCCGCGGGCGATATCCACGACATGATCAATATCGGCCACGACCGAGGGACGGCCGGGAAGGTCGGCGCGGATAAATTTTACGCCGCTATCCGGGGGAGCAGGCTTAAAGGTAATTCGAGACAGGTTGCCGGTATGGAGACCGATACCTTCAAAAGAAATTGGGCTTTTTATTGTTCTTTGCTTCTCAAACATAACTTGCCTTATAGGACGGGATTATACGAATTATATCCCTGCAATTCAAGAGGAAAATGCTAACATCTTTATAGCCTTAGAGTTCCTTCAGATTTTTCATTTTCCTGAATCTCCGAAAAAGCTCAACATATTCCTTGACCATCATTTCCTCTGCCTCCGAAATTCCCTCCATTATCGGAATGCCAATTTTCAGCAACGCCCGAACCATATCGGCCATTGTTCGTTCGTGCTTCTCCGAGAGATCCTTCACTCTTTCCTTAAGCTCATAGGAGACATAGATATTTAGGCAATGCTCCCCCTTGGTTTTGTCCGGCATTTCGGCTTTCATTTCATGCTCCTTTGATATGACATTTCTGATGACCGATCAGCGCCTGCGGCCCCTTGACCGCCAATTTATATTTCGATTGGAGAATTCCAATAACACCTCTCCAGGTTTCCTCTTTCCGTTTAGTTCTTATGAGATTGTCTATTTCTGCCTGGAAAGGGGAGTGGCAGAGAGGACATTCTTTTTCCTGAAGAATCTCTATTTCAAACTCCTTTCGGACAAACTCCCCCAGTTCTTTTTTTAGTTTCACTACCACCCGACGCTGCAATCCTTCCACCCATTTGAGCGGCTTGCCCAACTCCCCGGCTATCTGAGTGCAGGACTCTCCCTGAAAATAAAACCGCTCAATAAATTTTCTCTCCGGGGCCGTCAGACGTGACAGCGCGGCCCGAACCGCCCTGTTTATCCGCTGATTGTATGGTGGACTGGCGCTGTCTGATAATAGAATCTCGCGGTGTTTCGGATCCACCCCGATATCGACAATCCAATTCTGAAAGACAATTTTCCTCTTCGGCACAGGCGCTCCTTTTTGCCAAAAAGGAAACTAAATTCCGCGCAGAATCTACCATATCAGCATCGCGCAATTTTGGTGCGATTTACAGGGGGACGAGTCACATGTGTCACATTGGCCAGCGGCACGCCCATACATGCTTCCGCAGAAATATCAATGGGGAGTGAAAGTTCTCCGGGGAATTTTGACCACCCAAGAATTTTGGAAAAATCAGAATATCCTGACAGGAATTCCCACCCGCTTTTCCGCCTTTGCCTTTATCTCTTGCAGACCGTTCCTATCAATCTGCATCAGGCTCCTGTCAGCCGCCGGACGGTCAAGCGAATAGATATGGCATTCCAGTGGTTTTATCTCGCCAATCTTCTCAATCCAGCTATCGATAGAACGCTTATCAAAGTTTCCACGCTCCCCTCCCGCAAAAAGTGATTGAATAATGATACTCTCAAGTTGCTTCAATCCCGATACTATTTTCTCAAGCGATATCCCTTCACGCGGGCAGTTGAATCTCCGGAAAGTCGCCTCGTCGCCGGTATCAAGTTTCATAAAACGGGCATCGAGCAGCGCCAGCCCCTCGCGGACTTCCGGTTTATATACTAATGCTGAGTTGGAAAGTATGGCCAGCTTGATTTCCGGATTGATTTCATTTTTCAGCTTTCTTACTTCCCTGACAATATTCAAAAAATCGGGGTGAAGCGTCGGCTCGCCGTTGCCCGAAAAAGTGATATAAGAAACGGAGGGATAATCGTCGTATGCCTCTTTCAACGCTGCCACAACCTCCTCGGCTCCCGGCATGTCGGTACCATCGGAATCAACAACATGCCCCATTCCGCCGGTAAATCCATATTGGCAATAGGCGCAATTGAATGGGCAGGCCTTATAGCCGGTCGGAAGAATATTCAGCCCCAGCGATGAGCCCAGTCTCCGGGAGTTTACCGGGCCATAGATTATGGTCTTCTTGAGTTTAAGCGGCTCACCTTTCAATATTTAGTTCCTTTTTTTCTTTTTTAATCCAAACTTTTCAATAAATTTACCATAAATGATTATAAAGTCAATTTGGCAATACTGTTTTGAGCCGAATCCTATAATCATTTAGCAGGAGGATTGGAAAGATGAACGACATTAATAGAGATTCAAAAGAGGATCGTTCCGGATTGCTCATTTCCGGCTCGATTCTGACCGGACTCGGCGTCCTTTTTCTGCTGATTACTTTGGAGGTCATCCCCGGATGGCGGCATATTTGGCCGGTCATTATCATCATAGTCGGCTTATCTCTGATAATCGGTGCTTTCAGCAAGAGGAAGAAGGAAGGTAATATTTGACCGATTTCCCTCCGAACGAAGAAAATCCCGAACGAATCCCGGTCGAACCATTTGAGATACCGGCGCTACAAACACCCGAAGAGCCGGAATATCGAAAAAGTCGGTTATCTTATTTGACCCTTTTCTTCCTTCTGATCTTTTGGCCTCTTTCATCGATAATTTTTGTCACCGACCCTTCCGAGGTACTGAAAGCCCTTTCAGTATCCCCCATATTTCTGGTTTACCTGCCGACCATGGTTATCCAGTGGCTCGTCTTTCTCTTAATATTCGTCACCACCTATCGGGAACAGACCGGACTCCGCAGTATCGGTTTCAAAAGGATTCGTGCCATCGATTTTCTCTGGGCAATAGCCTTTCTGCTCGCCTCCAATTTGATTCTTACTTTGCTCTCGCTCCTGCTTAAGACCGTGCACCTCGAAATCCCAGGCGAACTGGAATTGATTCTGCCCAAGACCGCCAACGAAAGAATTCTCTGGATACTTCTTTCCATAACGGCCGGCATTTGTGAGGAGGCTGCTTTTCGGGGATATCTTATTACTCGGATAAAAATATTCGGCAGGACCAAAAGCTGGGTCCTGCCGGTTGTTTTGGCCTCGCTGGCATTCGGTTCCGGACACGCTTATCAGGGACTCGGAGGCTTTCTTCTGATCTCCATCTACGGCGCCATGTTCGCGCTGCTTTTCCTGCGCACCGGAAGTCTCTGGCCGCCCATTATTGCCCATTTCTTCCAGGACTTCTCCGCTATATTTTTCCCTTTCCAGAAGTAACGGCCGCTTTCATCGGCGGCGGTCCGCCTCTATAAAGATAGTTTATCAAATAGGTGATATCTCGAATATTGATAATGCCGTCGGAATCAACGTCTCCTTCATATTGTAGCGGCGCCGGGCCTCCTTTATAGAGATAATTGATCAGAAAAGTAATATCTTTGATATTTATGAGACCGTCATGATTGGCATCCCCTTTCAGAACCGCTACATCGGAGATCGTCCCTTTTAGCACTGCCGTTTTGTACATGAGGTAGTCGGCATCAAAGCTCAAGTAGCTGGGGGGCATGGAGGTAGTGTCAAGATTATTCACCCCGCTTCCCGAAAGACGCGTGAAATAGATATTGATGATGCGCCCGTACCCCGGAGATAAGTCGGGTCGGGAAGTGAGAATGCTGGGCGTGAATGAGAATACCAGCTTCTGCTCTCCCGGGCTGTAACTCCCCATTTTTATCTGCTCAAAATAAGCTGTCCGACAGGAGTCGGTATCATGGCCGGCGTAACTCAATTCTATCGGGCCGCCAAAATGTATGGGAACTACAAAATTGTGCAGGACATGCGTATTCCGAAGATAGATTGGTACTTTGACCGTATCGCTCGAACCAAAGAAGACTTCCGGAAAATAAAGGGTATCGGCCAGCGTGATTACCATTTTCTTCTTGGTGCGATTATGCCGCCCGTCAAAAAGCGTATTCTCGAGATAAACATCATGCGTACCGCCGTCTCTGAAAACATGGATTGGATTTGCCTCCATGGCGCTGTCGCCGTCGCCGAATCGCCAGAGCCAATCCAAGGCCCCAACGGAACTGTCGGTGAATTGCACTTCAAATGGCGCCCAGCCGAAAGCGGTATCGGCGTAAAAATCGACATAAGGACGGCCATTGTTGCCGAAAGCCATGTTGTATGTATCCCAGTTGGCGACCGTCAGATCATTCTTGAAAGAATATTTGTAATAGAGAATAACGCTGTCAAGCGGAGCCTGTGCCAGCGACACCCAACCGTCAACAAGGTCAAAACAATAATCCGAAATACTCAGGATACTTCCATCGACCAGCACCGAATCGAGAGAAAAGAGTGGATGCTTTTTGACATAGAAGAGTTTCCTGCCCGATGATGCATAAAGCGTGTCGGCGCGCGCTTCCACCCCGTCGCCGTCAATATCCACCCAGGCCAGTTCTTCGACTACCGTGGAATAATTGCCCCGCCAATCAGGAGCGGCATTAAGCAGACCGCCGACATTTTCATAGACTCTTGGTCTGTCCCACCATCGGCCTGCCGCCAGGTCGAGATCGCCGTCATTATCAACATCATACAGCGAGACCGCCGAACCGTAGCCGCCGTCGGAGGATTGCCAGCCGTAATTGGGGTCAAGCTGTCCGGCTCCATTATTGAAATAGACACAATATTTTCCGGTGCCCCCGTTCTGATTATTGAACGCAATCACCAGGTCAAGCCAGCCGTCACCGTTGACATCGCCAAAGATAATAGTATTCCCCGGTTCATTATTGTTGGCCGCCCATGAGGGTGTCGTATCCAGAACCCCGCCGATATTGTAGTACAACCGTGGCGGATGGTCATCATAACAGAAAGCCAAATCCAGATCACCGTCGTTATCGACATCTCCCCAAGTCACATCCATCGCTTCAGTCACATCGGATGACTGCCACCCCGGCAGGGTCTGCAGGGTGCCGTTGACATTATAATAAATCCGGTCGGTCTGTTTGCGCGCGCCGTAAGGTTCACCGGTGGCAACCGCCAGGTCAAGATCACCGTCGCCGTCGACATCACCCAGCGCACACGAGAAGGTATAGATGCTGTCGGCATTGCGCCAGTCGGGAGAAGTATGCGGCAGTCCGCTGAAATTTAAATAGACATTGGAGAAATTCATGCTCCCGAATCCACCCGAGCCGAGGAAGTTGGACACGACGAAATCGGGGTAGCCGTTATCGTCCAGATCGCCGACCGCGCAATGGCCGGAATAGTCCGCATTGGCCGATGACCACGATGGGTTTACAGGCAGCACACCATAACGGGATTGGTAAATATGGTTGGCCGCCAGGGCCATATCGTTGCCGTTAGAAAAAAAGACATCAATATAGCCGTCATTATTGGCATCACGCCAGATCATCCCCGTGGAATAAACATTCTTCGGGGTCGACTGCCAGAATGTGGTGGTATTGAGCGGCACTTCCGCCCGAATGCCGGCGGCGGCCGCCAACATAGTGCAAAAAACAATAATTGATTTGTGCCTCATCTCCGGTTTCCCTCTTATTGATATGTCTATTTGATCAAAATCATTTTCCTCGTCTGTGCATATTCCCCGGCTTTCATTTTATAAAGATAGATTCCGCTGGGAACTGTCCGATCCGCTGCATCCCGCCCATTCCAGAGCAACTGATAATGTCCGGCGGCATAAACACCATCCACCAGTGTGAGTACCGTCTGTCCCAGTAGATTATAAACCAATATCTCCACTCGATCGCGGGTCGGTACGGCGAACTCTATGACCGTCGAGGGATTGAAGGGATTGGGATAATTCTGCTCAAGGAGATAGGCCGTTGGGAGAACATCCCCGGGATGGTCATTGACATCGGTCGGGTCATAAAACACCTGGCTCAAATAGACATTCAGGCCGCTGCTTCTCGGGTCAATCCAACTGAACCAGGCCCGCCCCCGGTATGTCGCTATTGATGGTGAGGCCATGAATTCGATGCCGCCTGCCGATGAGATCGGCGTATTGCCGCCGACCGCCGAAAAAGTCGGGTCATAGATTTGATAATAAACCGCCCGGTGTCCACTGCGGGAGTCGATCCAGGAGACAGTCGCAAAGCGATTGTTATCAACCGCAATATCAGGTTCCAGCGGCGCCGCATTGGCATTATTGGTAATCTCGAAAGTGGACTTCTTAATCGCCCCTGTTCTGGAAAAAACGGTCAGATAAAGTCGGCGGGTACTGCTCTCGCCCAGCCACAGAAGATAGATATCGCCCGAATCGCTGACTGCGGCGGCAATATCGACTATCTTTGTCCCCGGCATATTGCCATTAAAACTGATACGATCGATAAAATCACCGGAAGAATTATGGCGGGCGGCAATAGCGGCCGGGCTGCCAAACGCCCCGCGTGACAGCCAGACAACGGTGAAAATATCACTGCTGTCTCGGGCCACCGTTACATCATCATTATCGAAATCTATTCCCGATGTGGAAATTTGGAATTCATTCCCTTCCGTCACCCCCGGCCCCTTTACGAAACGCCCCATGATATGTCCCGTCCCCAGGCGGTAATCAGTCCAGGCTACCAGTGCTTTCTGGTTACGGGCAAAAGCAACCGCCGGGCCTCGCTTGGATGAAACATTTCCGGCATCGGAAATAACAAAATCGGAATCCTCCAATACTCCATTCAGCGAGCCGAAACGCCCGAATATCCTCTGTCCGGTCACTCCGGCGATGGCACGGCTGTCGTTCCAGACTGCCAGAAGCTGCGAGGTCCCCGCCGTCAGGGACGGTTCATTCTGCAGAACGGCGATGGTATCGGTGTTGATTTTCTGATTGACGCCAACCAGATTTCCGGCGACATCCACCAGTTGCAGGTAGATATCACCTTCATCGTGGCGGGCGCTGGTGAAGACTACACCGGCCAGAGTCCTGTGGAAAACAGCCAGATCCTGCTCGGCCGACTGTGCGCCGCGGGAATCATCATTGACTAATTTATCCGAGGTATATATCGGCACCCCCTGTGAAGTGAGCATTTCCAGATAGATATCGGGGTTTATGGCCCGATAATCCGTCCACGAGCAAAATATTTTATCCGAGCCGCCTATCGCCAGCGCCGTTTCCCATCGCCCCCTCTCGGTGAAACTATTGACAGTAACAACAGCGCCATCCGGCACAAAACCGGAGGTGAATTTTCGCAGAACGATATTTTCAGTTGCCCCCATTGAAGCCCAGGATGCTACCAGATTCCCGGTCGAGTTGACCGCCAGTGAAACATCCCAATCTTCCGCCTCTGGATCATCTTCGGAGATCTTCAAATTCCCGCCGACCAAACCCAGACCAGGAATCACTCTTTGCAGGAATACTTTTTGTGTTCTGTAGCGCCGGTCAAGCCAGGTCACCGCAAATCCATCGGCGGGTGAGTGCGCCACCTGCGGAAGATACTGCGCGGAATCATCGGAAGCCGCCTCCACCACGCCGAAATCGGCGCCGTTGGGTGTACCATCCTGGTTGAGAAGGCGCATGAATATATCGGCATTACCGTTGCGGTAATCTTCCCAGACCACCGCCATGCCGCCGGTCTTATTAACCGCCATCGAGGGCACCCAGCGCGAAACATCGGAATTATCTTCATTGACGATCAGGACACCGGTCAGCGGCACACCGAAAGTATTGAACAGACGAACAACGATGCTGTTGTTCAGATTGTACTGCTCCCAGACCGCGACCAGACGGCCATCGGGGTAGTTATCGATATCATACGGGCCGGCATATCCGCCCGCCAATGTATCATTGAATACGAAAGGAGAGGTCAGCACCGCTAGCGAGGAATTATACCGCCCGGCATATATTCTCCCGCTGTTTTCATCCCTCCAGGCCAGATAGAATCCGCCGGAGCCATCCGGCACCGCTTTCGGCTCAAGCAAATCGTATCCGTCCGCCCGGCCGATCATCAAGGCATTGCTCGATACCGCCGCTCCCGAGGCATCATAAATCTGCGCGAATATTTTATAGCTTCCCAGACGGTCATCCTGCCAAACCACCACCATCTTGTCCGTAGCAAGGCGGGCAATGGAGGATGATTTCTGATTGAACGCCGCCGGCGAGATCGTTTCGGAAATCAGCAGGTCATTGATATCGCCTGCTTTGAGATTGATTTGCGCCGTCTCAAACCGGGGCGATTCGGACGACTGCGGCCGGAAAATCTGCTGCTGATGTCTCATGGCGCGGTCAATCGGCCGCTTTGTTTCTCCGGCCAAAGACACCACTGTCACCAACAGCATTAATATCAAAAGGGTCAGGATATATCTCAAAAGATTCATGCTCTTCTTCTTACAGATAGTTAGTCGCCCCATATATACGCAAACCGTATGCCGTTTCCGCCGATAAAAGACCATATTAAACATCCGCAATCCGGCCGCTATCTATTTCCTTAACCTGTTTGCTTACTTGGCCTTGAGCAGCCGCAAAGGAAAGGCGGCGAACCTTTATCATCAACTCCGTGTCCTGAAACATTTCAAACAAGTTCTCTCAAGGCAATCGGTTTCATAATTCCTGAAACAAACGGCCAAATGCAGTAAAGGGCGTGAGGCTAGTGCCGCTCCCCCCGAGTGGCTGTTTCCGACCTGAATATAAACTAAAACCGTCAATCTGTCAAGAAGTCATATGTCCCGGTAGCGCGAAAGATTGCAGCACAAAATCCCGAAGGGTTTTGCGAAACTGAGTAGGCCCCATTCCCTGTAGGGGCGAACCGATGTGTTTTGTGGGCGGCCGATATCCACATCGGCCCCGGGGTCACTCTCTTGTGCATTTATTCTCTGGATGCTGGATCAAGTCCAGCATGACAATGAACGGGTATTGAGGCGTAAGAGCAAACACCCAGTTGCATGCCTCTGTAAATGTCATTCCCCGCTGCGGCGGGACATCCAGAAATTGTCCAACAAAAAATGGGGCGTATGCAATACGCCCCTACCGGAAATATGAAAATGCTTTCTAAACGCCGACCGGCGCTTTCATGCTGTTCAACTCTTGCAGCCGCTTGCGGATCTTATCTTCAACATCGATGATATAGGTGTCATCATGGTACAACGTCGTCTCGAAAGTCGTCATCTTTTTCAACTCATCCACAATCGTGGAAATAGTCTCGACCCCCTCCACAATCGTCTGTGCCGAGAGCGCCGCGATCCCCTTCTTATCGATAACATCGCCATTGGTGATCCCCATCTCAACCAATTGCGCCCGCCCCAAAATGGTCGTGGTAGCATTGTTGATATAATGGCTGAAAGTGGCCGCGATCGCCTTGAGCGATTCCAGCGCCGCCTTCTTCACCTGGTCGCGGGCGATCTGCTGCTGCATGATGCGGTTTTCGCGGAGAAGATTTTCCACGGTGAGAAATTGCTTGTAAAGAAGGTGGTTTGCCTCGCTGAGGATCTCTTCAATACTGCCGATTTCAATTTCCAGAAACTCCGATTGCTTGACCACCGCTTCCAGCAGATTCTCTTCGATTTTGGCAATGGCGGTATTGGTGAGTCCCAGATTGGCGGCGATAATATCCTTGTTTTCGAGCATCTTCGATTCCGGGGGCGGCATGTTGTAAACCCGGAATTTGGAAAGCTGATTGGCCAGATTGACAATCTGGGTCAGCTGGTTTGCGGGCGCCTTTTCACCATAGTTCATTACCAGATGGTGCCCGCCGACCGCCTCGCCGATACTCTTGGGTACGCCCCACTGGTCGAGCAGGAATTGTCCCACCCGGGCGTGGTTGGTACCCCAGGCGCGCTCTTCGACCACGGTCTGGTTCTCCCCCACCTCGACCAGTTTCCAGACCCGCTTGAATTCGGCCGGGAATGAGGATTCCAGTACGAGAGCGCCTATTTCATGAAGCAGCCCCGCCACAAAGGCCTCCTCGGCCGGCTCATAGCCGACCGCCTCGGCAATCATCCGGGCGCCCATGGCCACCTCAAGGGAGTGACGCCAGAACCGCTTGCGATCGATCGAGCCATCCACGCGATTGATTTTATCATAGATGGAACTCGAAAGAGCAATGGCGGTCACCGTTCTCTGCCCCAGTGTCACCACCGACTGATTAATCGTCGTGATTTTCTGCACCCGGCCGTAGAAGGAAGAGTTGACCACGCGGAGAAGTTTGGCCGTCAGAGCCGGGTCTTTCATGATGACTGCGGCCAGTTCGGAAGCGGATGAATCGGGATCGGAGGAAACGCGGAGCACCTCCACCAGCACCTGCGGCAGCGAGGCGAGTTCTTTATGGTCGTTTATGATCTTAAGGAAAATATCCTGTGTCATGGCGCCCTTATATTTAAGTTATATAATGATTATCGACCCCTTTTTAAAATTGTTTAGACGCAGCCTACGATGAAAGCTTTCTTTTCAGCCGGCCGATTCTCTTTTCCAGCTCGAGCGTCAGCCCGCGATGCCTCGGACACCGTTTTTCGGCCTGAACGGCGTGCTGCAGAGCTCGGGAGATATCCCTTGCCCGGTGTTCGTAGAATTTTGCCAGTTCGATGCCGGCAAAAAAAGCCTCGGGCGAATCTGTGATTGATATTTTCTTCCAGATTTCAACCGCCCGGAGAAAAACTCCGTTCCGTTTATAAGAGAGAGAGTGAAAAAAGAGTATGTCATGGCGTCCTTCATCCCAGAGAAGGGCGTGAAAATCCTCGATCAGCCGACACAGCCCCTCATGGTCGCCCTTCTTCTCAAGTAGCCGGGCAAGCGAATAAACATCTTCCGGCTCCTTTATCCGGGCCGAGGGGTTCTCCAGGATATCGGCAATATGATACAGGATGAAATAGAGCGAAACAATGTCGTTGAGATTATGCCGGACAACCCGCGCCAGCTCGCCGGTCTCCTGTGTGGCCAGCCAGTTGAAGTAAACCGCCGGCACCAGATACCCTGGGATATCATCATATCGGAAAAATTCCAGGATGGAACGTTCAACATTGCCAAGAGTGCAGTCTTTCAATCGACGCTTGTATAGTTTTCGAACAGGATGGAGAAGGTCGATATGATCGGCAATCTTGAGATTTCTTTCTATTCGATGAAGAATCAGACGGTCTACCAGAATCGGCAGGTCAAACGATTTACCGTTGTAGCTGACAATGATAGTTTCATCGCTTATCTCCGCGCGAACCGCCTCAAGCATGGCGGCCTCGTCAGGGTAGTCGGGCAAAAAATACTGCCGCACCTGAAAACGTTCATCGACCATCGAGCCGCATCCGATAAGAAAGGGCACTGTCCCCGAGCCACCGGAAAGGCCGGTCGTTTCCATATCGAAGAAAAGGAGTTTTTCCCGATCTATCATTTCATTGACGCGGGCATTGAGGAAATATCCTTTTCGAAGATCGGTTGGTTGAGATAATTCATAGAAGGTGGATCGGCCATGCGAATAAGTTGCCTCAAAATCGGTGACTATCTCAAGAAAAGTGCCGTCGGAAGAGGAAATGATTTCTCCTTGTAATGCCTCCGCCGCCCGAAGATATCGATCATCTTTCCGGGAATTGACAGACGATGGCTGCGGCCGCACGATTTGCGATGACAGCCGATTAAGCTTATCGCGTAGCATATTTGGCGAGAACTTTATCTATAAAGAAAATTACGGTTGAATCGGTTTCGTGCGGTTTCAATAGCTCCACATAACTGCAAGCAATCGGCGAGTTGGAAAGAAGCACGGCCGCGGCCGCCAATGCGCGCCGAATGGGCGAGGATGATTCCAGTTGCACCCCCAGTGCCGTAGCCACCGTATCACCGCCGATCATTCCCAGTGTGGTGCATCCAAGATTCCCTACCAGAGAGTCGGCCGAATAAAGCGAATCGGCAATAACTTTGACCGCCTCGGGGCCGAATTTAACCAGCGCTTCGGAGGCACACATCCGGGCGCCATAGAAGTTGTCGGCCAGCATATGCACCAGCATCGGCAGCGACTCTTCGATGTGCAGAAGTCCCGCCGAAACCGCCGCCGACTTGCGTACTATCTCCACTCGGTCGGAAAGGAGCTTCACCACGGTGCGGTCACTGTTCTTATCTCCGATTTTTCCAAGAGCACCGACCGCTTCGGAGCGTACCCGCCAATCACCATGAGCAGAGACCGAAATCAATCCCTTCACGGCCGCGGAATCCTTTATCTCACCCAGCGTGCTGCATATCCGTGAGACCTGTTCGGCATTGGGAAGATTCAAGGCCTCGACCAGATAAGGTACCGCCGGCTTGCCGATTTTGACCAGAATACTGTTTATGTTCTGTCGTTCGCGGGCGTCCTGCGTAACATATTTTTCGATCAGACGGGGAACGGACTTGGCCCCCATTGCCACAAGCGAGTCGGTGGCCGGTTGCACCATCCTCTGAAACATCACCATGCCCGAGGAAGCTATAATAAAAAGTGTATCTACCCTGCGATCGATATCATCCATCGGGACACTCTGGGAGAAGGTAACTCCCGTCAGGAGAAATATCAGTATCAATATCGATTTCAGGATTCTATTCATATTATTTCCCATCATACCATCATTTGGGAATCGTCATCATTGAATCCGGTTTTACAAATTCCCAATCCATTCCTCCCCCCCATTTGGAGGGACTTTGCCAGTAGTTCCGGTCAGCGCCGTTGCCGTCATATCTGTCGCTGCCGCTCAAATCAAGGAAAAGACCCATCGAGCCGAAATCGCGGCGGGCATCGCCGAACCCCTGGGTATTGTTCTTGCGCATTACATAGTAAGCATCATCACCGCGGTCATCGATAAGAATGCCGAATCCATTCGCCGACCCGGCCGCCTGCGAAAGGTCGTAGGCATGATAAATATCGTTACCGTTGCGGTCAAGCATGATGCCGCACGAGTAATCATGCCCGCAACCCTGCATCAATCCTTTTCCGAAATAGATATCATTGCCGCTCTGTTCCAGAAGTATCCCCAGGGTCATATGGGTGGCGGCACCCTGCGCATACTGATAAGAGATATACTGGTCGTTACCGGAGGAATCATAAATCAACCCCAGCGACCACCAGTAGCTTGTCCCCTGTGCGAAAATATCGGATATATAAGTGTCATTCCCGACAAAATCGATAATGGCGCCGATACCGCCCGACATATAGGGGCGAAAACCATAGGCGAAACCCTGTGAGAGCGAAAGATAGTGATCGGCATATCTCAGCACATCCTTGTATTTGTTTCCCGCCACATAGGTATCGTTGCCGCTATAATCGGCAATGACTCCTATCCCTTCAGGTGCGGCAAATCCCTGCGAATGAAGAGCCGCCGAATAAAGGTCGGAGCCGCCAGCGTCAATCAAAACGCCCAGTCCGAACGTACCGGCCGCTTCGGCATGCGTGTCGCCATAGTATTTATCGTTCCCCGAACGGTCATACAGAAAACCGAATCCAAAATACCCCGAACCGCACGAGAATTTATTTCCGTTATATATATCATCGCCGCCCATATCAAATAAGAGCCCGGCCGACAAACAGCCGGAGCCGATTGTGAAATCAGTCATGCCGCTATAAATATCGTTGCCGCCAAGATCGATGATAATTGTTCCGTGCGGCTTTTGCGGACTGTACGACAGATCATACCGGTCGTTGCCTCCCAAGTCGAGAATAAAATCATACTCCCCTTTATAATAATCATCCCCCGTACCGCCGATACGCCATCGTTTATCCTTGCCGAGAAAGGCGGTATTTTCGACCCGGGGAGGAAGAATAACCGTATCGCCCAGAACTGTGGCCGGGTCGATCCGCCCGGCGGCGACATCGGCGAGGAAAAGATTTATCTCACGGTGCAAATCAACGGCCGCTTCGATCCCGGCGGCGATAATGAAATCCTTGCGAATTCTGGTGCCGAATTTGACAAACCGTTTTATATACTCTTCCTCGGTCTTTGCGATTGAGTCGATCTGGTCAACCGTACGATACTCATCGGCGGTATCTTCCATCAAATTAGCTTTGAATTCGTTCAAGAGGAATCTCTTTTCGTCGGAGGAAATAAGGGAAAAAGTGGATTCGGCCGATGGGGGGAATACATTATAAAGATATCTATGTACCTTTGTCAGGAAACGGTTCAATTCACTGGATTTATAGAATAAATTCTGCCCGCTTTCGGGCTGTGCCCCTTTGGAGTTATCGATCGCCATTCCGCGCCAGGTTTGCCCTTCTTTGGCCAGATTTTCGTAGGCAAAATTGAGCAGCGGCTCAGGTTTGTCGAAAGTACAGTTATCCTTATACTGCTCCACAAATTCAACCATGCCGAAGGGGCGGCGCATCAGGCGGGCGATTGTTTCCAGTCGGAATGAGTCCTTGGCCGTGTAATCATCGCGGAAAGTCAAATCGGAAAGTCTCAGGTTCATCAACGCCATCAGCTTCTCCATCGCGGCCCTTTCCCAAACTGAATCGGGGGTGACCTGGGCAGAAGCTGGGCTGAAGAAGAGGATCAGGAGAATGACAGAAATAACAGTTTTCACATTAATAATAAAGTCGAGTTTATAAACAAGGTCAATGACTTTTTGGGTCATCGACGAAATCTATGATTGCCGCGGTCAGCGGATTCCAAATCGATTGGGAAGAATCGATACCGTCATTTCTTTCTAGTCAGCACCCAGACCCAGGCCGGGAAAAGATGGTAGGCAAGGCGATATAGCCAGCGGGGCAGCCGCGAAATTAGATTCCCCGGCCGGATTATGTCGTCGGCATGGAAGAGTTTCGGGTTCTCAAAAATCATCCCGGTATAATCGTGACACCAGAAATCTTTGGTCAGCGTCTTAAGTCTCCGGAGCGAGAGAAGCCTGACATCATATTTCCCCGATTTGCCGGTCACGAGCATATATATATCGGCCACCCGGTTCGGCAACCATGAAAGAAAAGGCAGGAAATAATGCCCTTCGATAACGACATACCGGTTGCCCGCTCCAAAATAGCAAAAACCGTCATATTTTAAGACCCGATAAATCTCCGCCATCAGGCCCGACTGATTATCGACATGCTCATAAATCTGATTGCAGATAACAACATCAACCGAGCTGTCGGCCAGCCCCATGGCGGTGCCATCGGAGCAAATATAATCGATATTGCGTGCAAGACTGCTGCTTTGGCCGTACCAGAGCCCCCGTTTGTCAATATCAAGGGCAATCACCCGTTTGAAATTGGCGGCAAACCGTTCGGTCATGATACCGGTTGATGCGCCCAGGTCAAGGCAAACCAGTTCCTCCAGCGGCCGCGGCGAGAAATGACGGCAGACGGCGATGACTTTATTCGCCTTCTTCTCCCGTCCGGCAATATCATACAGCACCGGGAAACGCTCCGAGAAAGTTCCCATGGTTTCGTTAACGCGGGTGCGGTCGGCTACTTTCATTTCTTCCTCAGGATGTATATCGATGACAGAGCAAACAGTGAAGGAAAAAGTTGCGCCAGAGGATGAAATATGCCCGCGAGAATTTTCCATCGCGGCGGCACAATCGCTACCCTGGCAGAGCCGGTTATTTCAAGGCCGGCATGATCAAGAAGAGATCTGTCTCGTGAGGGTGCAAAGAGCCGGATATGGGAATGGTCATAATGTCCCAGATGCGATCGCCCGAAAAGAAGACGCAAACGGGAAACAATATGAAATTCATTGGGAACCGACACGACCATTTCGCCATCCGCATTAAGGGCTTCTTTGAGTTTCAATAGAACCGAGAGCGGGTCATACAGTTGCTGAAGAACCTCAAGGCAGATGACAATATCATATTTCCCCGGAAGACTCCCCTTTTCCAGGTCGGCAAGACAGACGTTGTATCCCTCCTGTACCAGCTTTGCAACCATCAAGGGCGAAATGTCGGCGCCGCCGACATCATAGCCGCGGTCAGCAAAAAAACCGAGCGCCACCCCTCGTCCGCACCCGGCATCAAAGAGCGTCCCGCTTTTCTGCTCCAGAAGGTTATAGATGTACTCCGCCCTCTGATGAGCGCGCGGGTCGGCGATCTCGGCCCGCTGCTCCTGCCAGTACTGATCAAAATATGTTTTTTTCTCTTCAAGCCCGGGCATAGTCATAGTCAGGCACTTTCTCTTTCAGCGTCAATGTATCAAGCCATTTGGTAACTGCTTCGGCGGCGTTGCGGATATCCAGTATCTTTACTACCGCCGGACAACTGGCCGCAAAGTCGGTGCTTGCCCGATTCATCCAATCCATCCTTTCGGCCAGAGCGCCTATATCCCCTGCTGGAAAGTGATATCCGACCTTATAGCGGTCGACCAGATATGGCATATCGCCGACATCGGAGGTAATCACCGGCCGCCCAAGCTGCATCGCTTCGCCGAAAGTGAGCGGCAACGAATCGGAATGAGAGGGGATGATCACAGCCACGGCCAGTCGTACCAGGCGATTGAATGCTTTCCGCTCCAGATAACCGAAGCAGCGCACTGATTTCTCAAGCCGTTGTGATACTATTTTCCTCTGCAAATCATTTTCGGCCCGGCCGGCGCCGACATAGTACAATTTCCAATCATTATGACTGGAATGAAAAAGACGAAACGCTTCCAGCAGGTCGAAAACACCCTTGCCTTTTTCCACCCGGCCCGGGCAAAGAAAATATTTTTCACTGGATTCATAGGGGACTTTTTCGAATTCAATGGAATGGAAACTGGGGATGAAGCGGCAATCTTTATCGGACAGAGCCTGCACTTTCATGGCCAATTCGTACCCATCGGCGTAGAGGATATCGGCTTTCTTAAGAACACTGACGGTCAGCCGACCGACAAACGGCTTGGTGGCCCAGCAATTGATATCGGACCCGAGCGCCCAGACGGCATAAGGAATATTATATTGCCTCGAGAGACGGGAGGCGATATACCCCGATGGGAGCGCCCAGAGCGCCATTATGGCAGAATACTCTTGCTTATCCAAAAGCTTTGCCGCAGTCTTATATCCATTCCGCAGGTAGCGCCTCATTTTAAATAGACTCAAAGGATTATAAAGCGGCAATTGGGAAATTACCTTTCGGCCATCAGACCATTGAAACGGATGCACCCTGTCATCGATATAACGATAATCATCTCTCGGTGACTGATAATGTGGCGTGACAATATCGATCTCAAGTCCGCGCTGCTCGAGGGCCTTTCGGAAATCATAGACAAAGGGCGAAGCGGTATCATTCGGCCCCGCCGGGTAGCGGTTACTGATTAGGAGTAGGCGATTTGACGGTATCATGGCCTATCATCTCCGATAATTCATAACGGTCGGCGGCGGTATTCGATTTTTCCGCATTGGCGGTGCCTTCAAGACGATCCTCCAGCGTATGCTGGTTACGCTGAATTTTGTAGATTTCCTTGCGCAGACCAACCAGCTGGGTTCCGAGAAATCCGAAAAGAATAACCTGCAAACCCGACACCAGAAGAAGCACCATCAGAGTCATAAGGGGCCGCGCCGGATTGAGAGAGCCGGTTTGCCAGAGATAGATCATATATCCACCCAGTCCCAAACCGGTCGCGATGAGAAGCAAACCGATTATTCCAAAGAGAAGTGAGGGCCTTTCGAAAAAGGAGAATATCAAATGTGAGGTCGCGGTCGCCCGAAATTTGAATTTCGATTTCCCCTTTTTGCGCGATTGAAGAACCGCCGGAAACTCCAGCGGCCGGTACCCCGAAGCAAGCGCTTTGGAGAGAATTTCAAGGTGAATTTCTTTGCCGTCAGATTCCAGGTCGAGCCGTTTGACCGCCTCGGCCCGGTACCCGCGTAGGACGCCGGTCAGCGTCTTGATTTTCCCCCGCATGGCGGCCGAAAGAATGACATTTCCCAGACGCGAAATCGCCAGCCGCTTGAACGGCACCTTCTCGGTCCGGCCCTGATCCATATAAGGCGAACCGATCACAAAATCTGTCTCGGGATTGTCAATTAACAATTGGTACATCAGCGGAAGATATTCTTCCGAGTACGACAGGTCGCAATCGATGGTCAGAATATATCGCCCTCGCGCCGCTTTGATGCCGGTTCGAATCGCCTTGCCTCTCCCTGCATTCTGCCGGTAGCCGACATATCGTATCCGGTTGTCTTCGCGTGCGATCTGCTTGATCTTCATCGCGGTATCGTCCCTGGAGCCGTCATCCACAGGGAGAATTTCGAACTCTTTGCCGGTGACACCCAGGGCCGCGGCCATCCGCAAAAGGTTTCTCGGAAGGTTCTCCGATTCATTGAAAACCGGGATAACAACCGAAATCTCAATCATTGGCCGCCACCGTTCCCGATTTTTCCAGAGCTTTGACAATATGCCGCCCCAGCTCAAGGCTGTTCTTATCGTTGGGGTCAATTTCAAGGGCCTGTGAAATATATTGCAGCGCCTCCTTATACTTGCCCGCGCGCGCCAGAGCCGCCGCCAGCCGCACCCGCATATCGACATTCCCCTTATCAACATTCAGCGCCTGGTTGAATAGTTGCCAGGCCAGTTCCGGGGAATTCATACGTTCATAGTAAATGGCGGTGTTGAATAACCAGCGCCCGCAGAATTCGATGACTTGAATCTCCTGCTGATTCCCCAGCAGCAGTCTCTGCGTTAATTCCAGATGCGGCTTGAGATTCTCCTTGTCGATTTTTGCTTGACCATTCCCGCCGTTATATTTGAAAAGTATTCCTGATGGTTCCACCTGAGCCGCCTCGATACCGGGAACCCCAAATTGGATATAAATATCCCGCTTGGGCGCATTAAGGCGGCAGAGTGCCGCAACCAGACTGTCCGGCTTAACCGATGATTCATTGATAAAACCCGGCGGATAAATCAGAGCCGGATTGTGCACGGTTAGTTGCTTTCGATATTGAGGATTGATCATGGCCCCCGCCGAGATAATGTTCAACCGCGCGGCGGAGGATTCGACATAGGAATAGTACCAGAGCGGCAGAATAACATCATCCTCGGCAACAATTACCAGCGTGCCGGCCGGAAGTCCTCTGGTAATTTCACTGCTGAGAATTTCGGGGCCGTTCACTTTCGAGAAATCCGCCTTCGCATAATTGGAACCGGCATTCAAATATATGAAAACGCCGACCAGCACCGCCATGAGAAAGGAAGCCTGCCCGGCAACTATACGTGTTCTCAGAAGATAGAGCACCCCCGCCACACTGACCATCAAAATAAGTGCGGTCAGCGGAGCCAGATAATTGACCAGGTCATAATTCCTGGGATTGAAATCGGCAGCCCAGAGAACGATCGCCAGATTGAAAATTATCGCGAGCGGAAAGAAGAAAAACAATTTCCGCGAAACCTTGAAAGCACCCCAGAGACCGACAAGAGTCAGTCCGATCAGCGGCCAGCCGATCTGCCCGGCCATAAAATCGCCTATTTTCCGAAGACGCAGTAAATAATCCGGCGCCACCGTCAATTGAGAAAAATTGGCCATATCCGAGGAACGGGTCAGGGCGACGACAAAGGATTCCAGACTGTCCGGACGCCCCCAGTTGATGGCCGGATCAAGTGATGAACGAATCGGCAGATAAAAATATATCGAAAATGACATGGCAAAGAAGAGAAGCACCAGAGTTACTACCGCCGGCCGGAATCCAATACCGGAGAAATTGGCTATGATCAAATACAGGAAAGCCGGGGCAAAGGCCATGGCCAATAACGGATGATTAGCAAAGGTAAGCGCATAAAGCCAGACTCCCAGAAAAAATATCCGTTTTCTGCCTTTGGTAATTCCTATGAATGATATCCACACGGAAAGAAGCGTGAGAAAAAGGTGCAATGAGTACACCTCGGCACGGACTCCCGACAACCAGACCGGCAATGATATCGCATAGAGTGCCGTGGCCACCAAGCAAGGAAGAATAACCGCCGCCGGTTTGGAAATATTATCAACCTCCACAATCTGGAGCTGATTTTCGGCATCAGTACGACTGAGAATTATGGGGCGCTCGGCAAGAAAGGTTTTCTTGCGACTGGCCTGGATGATCGGCACTTCCGCCATTTGCTTGATCAGCAGGAAAAAGACCATGACTGATAGCGCCGCAAAGAAAGCCGACATCAAATTCGAGGCGAATGCCGGATCCATATGAGGGATCAGATTGAACAGCCTCCCCAGCATGGTATAAAGAGGAAATGATGGGGAATGTGGCAGGCCCAGAATGGAATTACTGGTTGCAAATGCGGCGGAATCACCCCAGAAAACCGAGGGAGCCATGGTTCGCAGAAAGAGAACCATCGCCCCGAGAAGGACCAGGACCGGAAGAACTATATCGGAATACCGCCTGAACCTTCCCGGTCTCGAATAAGTATAGCCCAAATCATGCTTTACCATATGATATTTTTCTCCTTACTTAGCCATGCCGTCGACAATCCAGGTGGGATATTCTGCAAAAGCCGGTCTCGCGGCATATAGCTATTGTCGGCTGATTGGGCCGAAATCTGAAATGCCTGTATGGGGATTCAGTCTGTCGTAACTGCAAAATTTCTAATCGATTACGCAGCCGCAGTCCATAAAAAAAGGCGGCCCTTCAGGCCGCCTTATGCAAAGACCTCCAGCTCTTAGCTGGTGGCGTCATCTGACGTGCAAATAAGCATTCCACCTTCGTTCATGGTCCAGGTATCAACCGTAGCATCATCGTCAAGATCAGAGCAGGTCGCCGTTACCAGCAGATTGGTGCCGTTGGCCGTGGTAATGGTGTAGGTATAACGGGCCGACGCCATGATTTCAACGCCAATGGTGGCAAAGGCGGTCTGAGCCGCGGCGCTGGCCACGGTACCCTGACCCCAGTAAGAACTGTTCTGCTGACGATAGGTATTCTCCATGGTGTAAATCTGCTTCAGAATACCCTTCGCTTCAGACTGTTTGGACTTGGTGGTAGCGGCCATAAAACGCGGAATGGCCAGAGCGGCCAAGATCCCGATAATGACCACCACAATCATCAATTCGATGAGGGTGAAACCTCTCTGACGATTATGGAATTTGGAAAACATTCGGACCTCCTATAGGTTTTTTTGGGTTCTCCGTTCTTATTTCCGCAGTTGATAAGCGCAAATCGTCTGCCATCGACCAGCCATTCAAAAATTTGTTGTGTATGGGGAACATAAGCGGCTGAAGGACAACAGGAAAAAAATCTGGCACCCCCTTCTATGTGGCCTTCTCCCAATAGGTTTTGGCAACTCCCCATATCTGTCCCCTTAGCTTTTTGCGATGATCCTCGCATAATGCAATAAGTCAGGTATGGCCTCTTTCCCATATAGATTTTCTGCTCACAGGGTCTTCTCTAAACGGCGAGGAAATAAAAAAAGGGTGTCAGTACTTCCTGACACCCTTCGTGAATATTCCGAGAATATCTACAATACCGCATCATCCGAAAGACAGGTCATCACTCCGGTTTCGTTAACCGTCCATGTATCCGAGGCGGGGTCGTCATCAAGAATTCCCGACGTTGCTGTAGCCGTAAAAGAGGCGGCATTGCCGACAATCGTATATGTATAACGGGCGGGCGGCATGATATCAATCCATATTCTGGCGAAAGTCTGCGGCGCGGCTGCGTTGGCCGGCCCGGGCGGAATCCAATATCCAATCCCCTGCTGACGATAGGTCGTTTCGTTGACATATATCTGTCGCAAAATAGCCTTGGCCTCCGATTGCTTACTCTTCGTAACTGCCGAATAATAGCGGGGTATCGCCATCGCAGCCAGTATTCCGATTATAACCACCACAATCATTAACTCGATTAAAGTAAAACCTTTTGCATATCTACATTTTCTCACGACTCACCTCTCTGGGATTGTCTGTTATATTCATATTCAACGGATATCAGTGCAAACCACGTTCCTACCAGACTCAGTCGGATATTTAAGTTTACAATGGAGCAAAAATAGGCCGGATCGCTTGAAGTTGTTCAAAATATGAGCTTGCGAATGTCCCAAAAGATGGCCGATTTTCAGGTCCCTTTGACCTTCTCTCCCAGTTTGTACCGCTCCAGCTTCCGATACAATGTGGAGCTGTCGATGCCGAGCATTTCCGCCGCCTTCGATTTCTTCCCCTCCGCCTGATTCATTATATAATATATATAGGCCTTTTCAATTGACTCGAGCGTCGGGGTTTCGGGAGTCTCGGGAGCAATGATTGACGAGGGCTTAGTTTCAAGAATTTTGGCGGGAAAATCGGCCGGTTCGATTATCTCGCTTCGACAAAGAAGCACCGCGCGCTCAATGCAGTTTTCCAGCTCCCGGACGTTACCGGGCCAGTCATATTTATGAAGCGCCTGCATCGCCTCGGGACTAATGGTCTTCAAATCCACACCGTCCCGCCGACAATACTTGGCTACAAAATGGTTCACCAGAAGTGGTATGTCATCACCTCTTTCGCGAAGCGTGGGGATATAGACCGGTATCACGTTCAGCCGATAGAAAAGATCGGAACGAAAACGACCTGCTTTGACATCCTCCTCCAGATCAGCGTTGGTGGCGGAAATTAACCGAACATCCACTTCGATTGGTTTGGTTTCGCCGACCGGAGTGATGATCTTGTCCTCAAGCACTCGCAATAATTTCATCTGTATGGTCAGTGAGATATTGCCAACCTCATCGAGAAAGAATGTGCCGCCGTCGGCCACCTTGAACAATCCCTCCTTGTCCTTAATGGCGCCGGTAAAGGAGCCTTTCTTATATCCAAAAAGCTCCGACTCCAGCAATGTCTCGGGCAGGGCGGCACAATTGATCGTCACAAAAGGCCCCGCGGCCCGGGGCGAGGAAGTATGTATGGCGCGGGCGATAAGATCTTTCCCGGTGCCCGACTCCCCTCGAATCAGCACCGTCGAGTCGGTTCCCGATACCCTCTGAACCAGCTTCTTGAGTTCTATTATCTCCGCCGATTGTCCGATGAAATTCTCAAGAGAAAAATCCTGCTTCAACTGCTTCTTAAGACTCTCATTTTCTTTTCTCATCTTCTTCCGGTTGATCGATTTTTCAATGACCAGCTTTATTTCATCCACTTTGAAGGGTTTGGAAATATAATCCAGCGCCCCCTGTTTCATCGCTTCAATAGCCGTATCGACCGAGGCGAAAGCGGTCATGACGATAAAATCCAGTTCCGGACGCCGCCCCTTAATCTCTTTGAGAAGCTCCAGACCACTCATTTCCGGCATCATCAGGTCGGCAATAATCAAATCATAATTCCGGTTGACTGTTATTTTTACCGCCTCCAGTGGGGAGATAACCGTATCGACCTCGTACCCTTCTTTGGATAACATGATTTCCATGAAGTCGCACATCGACTGCTCATCATCCACCACCAGTATCTTTCCCGGCATTCATGCTCCTTTATAAAGAGTATTGCAGGATATAATTTATCATATTAGTTTTCGGCAGATAACCGGATTGCCTGAACGGCTCCAGAGGGCGCTGTTCAGATATTAAGCAGCTAAATATCCATTCTCCGGTGGCCGTATAATATTATGATCTAAACCTCTCGACTTTAAAGGAATTTATATGTTAAAAGAACTGGATGAAGCTCTGGTAACTTATGTTCGACCCGGTTCCTTTCCCCTGGCGGTCAGGCTGGTCAAAGAGGGCGAAGAAATTTCTGAGCGAACAAGATATCCCCACCGGGATTTGAATACCCAGGTAGCCATCTGCCAGACTTTCTCGATCGCCCGACGTTATGGTTGGCAAATGGCGGTCGGCAAAGAGGACATCAATTGTCCTCTGGCGCTGACCGCATTTGGATTCAAGGAGGAAATCGAGACTTTTTCCTGCGGGGAGATGTGCGCCGGGATGTTTACGGAAACTAAATCGGCCGGCGCAAGAACCGAAGCTCAGGTGGCGAAGTTCTCCTTCCGGGAGTACAAATATATCCTGACGGCGCCCATTTCACGGGCCGACTTTGTCCCGCATCTGTATCTGGTATACGGCAATTCCGCCCAGGTAATGCGGATGCTGGCCGCCTGCCTCTATAAAACCGGAGGGTATTTGACCAGCCGCTTCTCGGCCCGCCTCGATTGTGCCGATATCTGCGTCGAGACAATGCGAAACGGGAAGCCGCAGATTATCCTTCCCTGCTATGGCGACCGGGTCTTCGGGCAGACACAGGATGATGAAATGGCCATCACCTTCCCGGCTGGAATGGAGGCCGATTTGATTGCCGGTTTAGAGGGGACTCATATAGGAGGAATCCGATATCCTGTCCCGTCGTTCCTTCGCTATACCCCGCAATATCCGAAACACTACTACCGACTCTTTGAAGATTGGGAGAAAAAGGAGAAACCAGGGCATGAAGGATAAATTATCGCATCGAGAGCGCATCGAGGCTATTATGCGGGGCGAGACTCCGGATCGCCCGGCAATCTCGCTCTGGAGACATTTTTACCATCTCGAATCGACCGCCAAAGGGCTGGCTGAGGCGATGCTGGAGTACCAGAAAAAATATGATTGGGACTTTATGAAAATCAATCCCCGAGCCAGTTATCATGTGGAAGATTGGGGAAACAAACTCGAATGGTCAGTCCGGGAATTTGATAAGCACCGCAAGGTAAAGTTCGCGATAGAATCAGTTGAGGACTGGGATAAGATCGAGATTCTCTCCCTCACGGCCCCGGTTCTGGCGGAGCATCTGAATGCGATCAGACTAATCAGGAAAGGCTCTGGCAAGGAATTACCGCTGCTGATGACTGTCTTCACACCATTATCCATCGCCGGGGATTTGGTGGCCAGAGAGAAAATGCTTTTGGAGCATCTGGCTCAGGACCCCAAAAGGGTAATTCGGGCTTTGGAAAATATAACTGTCACTTTCGAGCATTATGTGAAAGAAATCCGAAATGCCGGTGCCGATGGGATATTCCTCGCCACTACCGAATGGGCAACCTCCGAGATGATGAGCTACTCCCAATATGCCGAATATGCCCGACCACTCGACTTGAGAATATTGAATGCAACCGGCTCCAATGCCCTGAACCTCCTTCATGTCTGTCGCGGGAGTAATTACCTGAAAGAGCTTTCCGACTATCCCGTTCAACTTGTTAATTGGGATGCTTCGGATCCGACCAATCTTCCAATAGACAAGGGGGCTGAATTCTTGAAAAATATGATCGCCGTCGGGGGCATTGATCAGACCGGCTGGCTCTGGTATGCGACCCCGGGGGAAATAGCCGAGGAAATGTCCAAGATAAAGGGACGGATGGCCGGGCGGCGATTTATATTCGGCCCCGGCTGCACCTACGACCCGCAGGTGCCTGATAAGAATATTCGGGCGGTAAGAGCGGCTGTTTGATTAGGGACTCTAGGCGCTGGGTTTCTTGCCCGGCTGAGCCGATTTCTTTTCTGATGAGCCTATCGACACTACCAGCGTCAGGTCGTTGGTGCTCATCAGATCGTTGTAAAGGGGTTTCGTATCGCACGGACGGCGAATGCCGATACATCCCAGGGTTCCGGTCACGCCTCCATCCGGGTGAATAAGCAATCCAAACCGTTCGGTACTGAAGTTCGGTTCCAGCCGCGCTTTCCATCCAAATCCGTTTGAGTCTTTCATGGAAGGCTCGCTGGTAAGCATCGGCCTCTGAATCGTGTATGTCCCTGCGGGAAGCGCTCCCCTACCCCAGGGACCGCTAATCGCCGGCCAGGAGCGCCCGGTGGGGCTCCAGAGTCTCCCCGACATGAATCTCCATGGCATCTTCTCTTCCTCCTATATCTCGACACGGCATAATTTCCAATTTCGCTATTCCAATATAGATCGTATGATGTCGCCAGTCAACGAATTCTCTCATCAGACGACTGCTCCCGCAAGGGCATTGGATTTTATGTTGACAGTTGAAATTGAGAAAATCATATTCCTGCATAAATTTTGGAAAGGATTCTTATATGTTTTGGGGAATCGCCTTTATTATCGCGGGGTTACTGCTACTCCTGTCACAGTTGCATGTTATCGCGGGGGATTTCTGGGATTATCTTCTGCCGATTGTTCTGATCGCCCTGGGCGCCAAGATGATGTTTGACCGCAAACGCCACCATTATTGATGAGCGAATTAAGAGAGCCAATCATTATTTTTCGGCCTTCCGCCCCCGGTCTGCAGAAATTTATGGGGAAATTGGAGGCGGATCTGATGGAAATTGTCTGGGAAAACGGCCCGTTAACGGTCAAACGGGCCCTCTTTTTTATCAGCCACAAACATCATTATGCCTATACGACGATTATGACCGTGATGAGCAAGCTTACCCAAAAAGGGATGCTCTCAAGAGAAAAGTCGGGCCATTCGTTTGTCTATTCGGCAGAAATGGGAAAAGAGCAGTTTCTTACATTCGCAGTCGAAAAAGTAATTTCCGGTCTCCAAAGCGATTTCGGAGCAATTGTCTCCTCTTTCCTCGCCAGCCCGTCCCGCTCTCGCAAAAAGGGAAAATGAGAACCTCCTGGCTTTAGAGACTTTGGCTGAGGCTGTTCAATTTTCATCCTATTTTCCGATAAGGTATATATGAGGAAAATTGTGCTGTTGGCGTTGCTCTGCCTGCCGATCGTGACCGGCGCCGAAACAGGGTCAAGCTTTTTATCCGACCAACTTGCCTGTTTTGTCATTGTTCCCCCGGGATGGGCGATTGATACCAATCAGGCTGATGAGATTGTGCTGACCGATAGATTTGATAGTGCAAATTACATTTCGGTCAAAAGATACAACATTGAGCAAACCAATCAGATTCGCTCCGAAAGCGACCTCCGGGATGCAATAAGCGGCCTCTACCGAAAGATGGGTATCGAGGGCATTCCGGCTAACTTCAAAATCATCGAGGGGAAAGCGGTTTTTGAAATCGATTTCGAAACATACGATATCTCGGGAATCGCCTATCACAAATTTCTCCGGGGAACCATTTGCCGAAAAGCCGCCGACGGGCAGGTTCTATACTTGATAATCGGGGCGGCGCCCAGTAAAAACTATGAGGCCGTTTTGCCGCAGTTCAAGATAGTCGGTTCGGCCCTGCGGATAACCGAGGAACTATCGCCCGACCTGTTTCCGAGCCAGAACCTGTTCAAGTATTTTCTTATTCTGGTGGTGATCGGACTCAGTATATTCTTTTTCGGTCGGAATCGTCGCGTGCAGAAATCGCGTAATCCTCTGGGGCGGGATAGCGTCAACTTCTGGCGCTGCGGATCTTGCGGAAGGGTGAATCACAGCGAAACGAGATTTTGCCATCGCTGCGGTGCGGAAAGAGTCGAAATAAAAATCCCCCGGGGATGAACCTGCTACTCCTCCTCCAATTCCACCAGAACCCCGGATAACGACGAGGGATGAATAAAAGCAATTTTATGTCCGCCCGCTCCGATGCGCGGGTTGTCATCGATTAATCGATATCCCTGCTCAGCCAGCTCTTTCAGTTTTGCATCAATATTGGAAACCTTTATACAGAGATGGTGAAGACCTTCCCCATTTTTCTGAATGAATTTTTTAACAGTACTCCCCTCACCGAGCGGGGCCACCAGTTCAATGTCTCCGGAGCCGCCCATACCGGGGAAAAAAGCAATTTTGACTTTCTGGGCGGCAAGCTCACTGATCTGTGAGGGCTTTGACCCCAGCAGTCTGGTAAAAACATCAATTGCCTTTTCCATGTCGGCCACGGCGATGCCAATGTGCGCGAGCCGAAAACCATCATTCACGGTATTGGCCTCCTATTGGCCTGCGGTGACAGAATCATAAACCCTTTTCTGCTCCAGATAATCCAACTCCTTATCCCACCTGGAAAGATACGGCCGCACCCACCTCCCCGCATCACGATACATCCTGATGTTGGCCGGCTGCTCTTTAATGGAACCGTCCGCCGACTCAAATTTGATCCGGCTGTGAACCCGAGCGGAATCACCAAAGAATGAAATCGAATCAATTTCTATTCCAATCAGGCTGTCGGCGCCATACCCGCGGACAGCTTTGAGCTCCAGATATTGCGATAAGGAAACCTCCAGATGGTAATAGCTCAATTCATTTTCATACATGACCGTTTTGTCGCCTTCTTTGATCCGGTCAATCGATTCGGTCAATAAGGCTCGCAGGGCAGCCTCATCGGCGCCGGCCGGTTCCTTTGCAATAGTCGGCTCTTTTGAGGTCTGTTTACTGCTGCCGCAACCGATTAACAGCACAAAAAGCAACAATAAATGTATCAGTCTATATCCTTTCATGGTATTCTCCCCAGATTCTCCTTAAGGTATCGGATATTTCTCCCACGGTGGCATAATGCTCGACCGCCCTTATCACCGGCTCAACAATATTGGTGTCGCTCCGCGCGGCATCATCAAGAGCTTGCAACGCCTCCTTAACCGCGGCGTTGTCGCGCCGGCGGCGAAGTTCTTTCAGACGGGCAATCTGCCTGCCTTCCAATTCCTGGTCAACTCTCAAAATGCCCGGAACCTGCCTGGCCTCAGATGCAAAGCGATTGACCCCCACGATAACCGCCTCGCCGGCTTCCACCTCTTTCTGGCAGCGATACGCGGATTGGGCGATTTCATTCCTGAAATAGCCACTTTCAACACATTTAATAGCTCCTCCCCGGCGTTCAATTTCCTGCATCAGTTCATCGATTCTACCTTCCATCTCCCCTGTAAGATACTCAACAAAATAGGAACCGCCAAGAGGATCGGCCGAATCGGCCGCACCCGATTCATAGCCGATTATCTGCTGCGTGCGCAGGGCAATTTCGGCCGATTTTTCAGTCGGCAGAGCCAGGGCTTCATCAAAAGCGTTGGTGTGCAATGATTGTGTCCCGCCGAGAACCGCCGCCAGCGCCTGAAGCGTTGTGCGTACAATATTGTTTTCCGGCTGCTGGGCGGTCAGGGTGGAACCGCCCGTCTGCGTGTGAAAACGGAGAAGCAAGGATTTATAGGACTTGGCCTGGAATCTCTCTTTCATGGTCGCCGCCCAGATCCTTCGGGTCGCCCGGAATTTGGCCACCTCCTCAAAAAGATTATTGTGAGCGGCAAAGAAAAAAGAGAGACGCGGGGCAAAATCATCAATCCCCAGCCCGGCCTTCAGGGCGCTTTCAACATAAGCAATACCGTTGGCCAGAGTGAAGGCCGCTTCCTGCGCGGCCGTGGCGCCCGCCTCCCGAATATGATAACCGGAAATGGAAATCGTATTAAATTGCGGCAGATGCTTCTGGGCATAACCGAATATATCGGTGATTATCCGCATTGACGGCTCGGGAGGGAAAATATAGGTGCCGCGGGCAATAAATTCTTTAAGAATATCGTTTTGCACCGTCCCGGAAATCTGCTCGGGCGCAACGCCCTGCTTCCCAGCGGTCACAATATACATGGCCAGCAGAATTACCGCCGTGGCGTTGATCGTCATCGAGGTCGAAACTTCCCCAAGAGAAATCCCGGCAAAGAGTTGCTCCATATCCTCGAGCGAATCAATCGCCACCCCGGTTCGTCCGACCTCGCCATGCGCCAGAGGATGATCCGAATCATACCCGATCTGCGTGGCCAGGTCAAACGCCACCGAGAGGCCGGTCTGCCCCTGTGAAAGAAGGTAACGGAAACGCCGGTTGGTCTCCTCGGCGGTCCCGAATCCGGCATACTGACGCATGGTCCAGAGCCGACCGCGGTACATATCTTCATAGATGCCCCGCATATATGGGTAAGTGCCGGGGCGCTCCGATCTTTCCGGAGATGCCTTTCCCGGTTCGGCCACAACCGGAATTTCAATGCCGGAGGTCGTCTTTTTCTCGCGGCTCATCTATTCCAATTCCAGCAGTTTTTCGTTTTTATCTACCGCTCGGCCGGCCGATACGAATATTTCGGTGACCACTCCGTCTGTCGATGACTTTATCATATTCTCCATTTTCATGGCCTCGATAATGGCCAGCGTCATTCCCTTTTTCACCGTATCCCCCGCTTTAACTGCTACCGAAAGCACCAGACCGGGCATCGGCGCCCGAATAATCTTATCCTCGGTTCCAGTTAGCGCCGCTCCGGTTCTGCGTCGCAGTTCGGCCAGATTGTATGGTTCGACCTTGACCTGCATCTCCTTCCCCTCGAGAAATATATCCAGGCCGTCGCCGTCACGGCTGATATCCACTTCAGTGGAGCCGTTATCGATTTTAAGAAGAAATTTCTTTTCCGTCAGTTTATCAACAGCCACTCTGTGGGATGCGCCATTGTATTCAATCGCAAAATCCGAACCGCGGTGAGCCAGCCTGATATCATACTCGACATCATCGACAGTGACAATATATCTGTCTTCCAAATCAGCCATGCAATCACTTGACCTTATTCAGACGATTGACTCCCTGAGTGCGATAGTACTGCACCCAGCCGGCGCGGTTTTCTGCGCCGCGTTTGAGCGTCACCGATACTTTATGGCGCTCCAGATGATTGAATATCACCGCTGCAAATGCCGCCTTTTTCGCCTGTCCCGCCGCCGGGCTTTCAAAAGCCCGATCGGGAAATTCTTTATCAATAAAGCCCGTATTATAATCTCCGGACTGGAAACGAGCCGAGCGCATGACCACGCCGGCAAATCCGACCGTGGTATGCAATCCCGATATGCGGTACTCGGTCAGGGCCCGCTCGGCCCGCTTTATCGCTTCAGAACGATCTCGCCCCCAGACAACCAGTTTGGCAATGATCGGATCATAGTACACGGGAATCTCGGAACCGGATACCACGCCGGAGTCAACCCGCACACCGGGGCCGGAAGGCTCCCGATATTCCGAAATGACGCCGGTTGAGGGTAGGAAGTCCTGATGCGGGTCCTCGGCATAGACACGGCATTCGATAGCATGGCCGCGCGGCTGCACATCTCCCTGTTTGATTGACAGCGGCTCCCCCTCCGCAACCCGTATCTGCTCGCGGACCAGATCAAACCCGGTTACCATCTCGGTCACCGGATGCTCCACCTGAAGGCGGGTGTTGACCTCAAGAAAATAGAAATTCATCTTCTCATCGACCAAAAATTCCACCGTCCCGGCGCCGAGATACCCCGACTCTTTCGCGAGACTGACCGCCGCTTTACCCATCCGCTTACGAAGCTCAGGGGTCATCATCGGTGAAGGAGATTCCTCTATCACTTTCTGGTGCCGTCGCTGGATTGAGCATTCTCTCTCACCCAGATAAACGGCATTGCCGTGCGCATCGGCCAGAATCTGCATTTCGATATGACGGGGATCAATCAGGTATTTTTCGAAATAGACACGACCGTCGCCGAAAGCGGAGCCGGCTTCGCGTATGGCCGATTCGACCGATTCTTCCAGATTTTCCTCGGAGCGGACAACCCGCATCCCTTTGCCCCCACCGCCGGCGGCAGCTTTTACCAGAAGCGGAAAGCCGATTTTTCTCCCTATGCTCTGAATGTCCTTCTTATCATTCATATCGAAATCGGTTCCCGGCACAACCGGGAGACCTGCCTTGATCGCAGTACGGCGCGCTTCCAGCTTGTCCCCCAGATGAGCAATCGTCTGCCATCTGGGGCCGATGAATACGATGCCGTTCTCCTCACAGAGACGCGCAAAATCGGCATTCTCTGCCAAAAATCCATAACCGGGATGAAGGGCATCGGCGCCGGACTGCTTGACCGCCTTCAGAATATTTTGCTGATTGAGATAACTGTCGCGGGCGGGTGCCGGACCGATGTTGTACGCCTCCTCGGCCAGCCGGACATGATAGGCGGTCTTATCAATATCGGAGTAGACCGCCACCGATACTATTCCGGCATCATGGCAGGCGCGGATCACCCGGATGGCAATCTCTCCTCGATTGGCAACGAGGATTTTTCTTATCTTGTGGCCCATTGTATAATCTTACAGTGGTATATTTCCATGCTTTTTGGGCGGGTTAGCGTCTTTCTTGGTCTCCAGCATCTGGAACGCCCGTATCAATCGTCCCCGTGTCGTTTTCGGCTCGATCACATCATCAACATACCCATACGCCGCCGCAATAAACGGATTGGCAAATTTCTCGCGGTAATCGTCGGTCTTCTTGCTCAGTTCTCCCTCGGGATCGGAAGCCTTGTCAATCTCCTTCTTGAAAATTATCTCCACTGCTCCCTTGGGACCCATCACCGCAATCTCGGCGGTCGGCCAGGCATAGTTTACATCGCCGCGAATATGTTTGGAATTCATGACATCGTACGCTCCGCCGTATGCCTTGCGGGTAATAACAGTCACTTTCGGGACGGTCGCCTCACAATAGGCATAGAGCAATTTGGCGCCGTGTTTGATAATACCGCCATGCTCCTGATCCGTTCCCGGGAGAAATCCGGGAACATCCTCGAAAGTAAGAATCGGGATATTAAAAGCATCGCAGAAACGGATAAATCGCGCCGCCTTGATCGATGAGGCAATATCGAGCACACCGGCCAGCACCGCTGGCTGGTTGGCAATGATGCCGATCGAGCGCCCCCCCAGGCGGGCGAAGCCGACCACGATATTCATTGCGTAATCGGCATGCACTTCCAGAAATTCGCCGTCATCAATTATATGATGAATGACATCCTTGATGTCGTATGATTTGTTCGGATTGTCCGGAACAATCGTATTGAGAATCTCATCCTCGCGGTCGGAGGGGTCGGCGGTTTCACGGAACGGCGGATCCTCAAGATTATTTTGCGGCATATAACTGATGAGCTTACGGAGGGTGCTGATCACCTCGGCCTCGTTTTCGCAGGCAAAGTGCGCCACACCCGATTTGCCGGCATGCACCATGGCGCCGCCCAGTTCCTCGGAAGTTACAATCTCATGGGTGACTGTCTTGACAACATTAGGGCCGGTGACAAACATATAGGAGGTGTTCTTGGCCATCAGAATAAAATCGGTGATGGCCGGGCTGTAAACCGCACCACCGGCGCAGGGCCCCAATATTACCGATATTTGCGGGACCACCCCCGAGGCAAGCGTATTGCGGAGGAATATTTCGGCATAACCGCCCAGCGACACCACTCCTTCCTGTATTCGCGCCCCCCCGGAATCGTTAAGACCAATCACCGGCGCCCCCACTTTCATCGCCTTATCCATGATCTTGCAGATCTTTTCCGCAAGGGCGCCCGATAGCGATCCGCCGAAAACAGTAAAATCCTGTGAGAAAATGAAAACCAGGCGGCCATCGATAGTGCCGCAACCGGTCACCACGCCGTCACCCAGCACCTTCTTATCGGCCAGCCCAAAATCGGTACTGCGATGCGTTACAAACATATCGAATTCCTCAAAGGAATTCTTATCCAGCAGCAGGTCGATTCTTTCGCGCGCGGTCAGTTTCCCTTTCTGGTGCTGGGCATCGATTTTATCCTGGCCGCCACCGAGACGCGCCTGCTGCCGCATCTCTTCAAGCTTCTTCAGTTTTTCTTCAAGTGACATAAATAACGAAAAGCATAAGGTTTAATCCCCTCGATGAATGCCCTGATGAATTACTCAACCCGGTTAACGATTATTTTCCCCTCCCGTTCAACAAGTCTTCCGATTTTGATATTTGTATCATGGTCAAAAGCAATCGCCGTCTGCTCTTTCAAAAATTTATCAACCAGCTTCCGCTTTACTTCCATCGTCTTTACCGGATCGAGGTCGACCGCCGCCACATAAGGGATACGGATATGGTGCGATGATGGAAAAATATCCGCATAATATGCCGCCGATGCCCCCTCTGAGACTGCCTCCACTCCTTGATGCCCCGGAGTATGCCCGCCGGTTCTGAGCACCCGGACACCCGGGATTATCTCGGTATCGCCGTCAACCAGCTCAAGTTGACCGGCCTTCTCAATGACAGCGAGCCGGTCGGAAATATAAACCGCGGCGGTTCGCTCGTTCGGATTCATGGCCTCATGCCATTCTATCTTCTGCACGATGTACTTTGCCTTCTTGAAACGAGGCACCAACGCACCGTTTTCATTCCTGACCGCCCCGCCCGAATGGTCGGTGTGGAGGTGAGTCAGAATGACAAAATTAATATCTTCCGTCGATAAGCCAAACGCAGCCAGGCCGCTTTCGATATTGGTCTGACCGGAGGCGGCATAGACTTTTTTCTCGACCGGGCTGATACAATCTCCTAATCCAGTGTCGAGAAGGAAATTCTTTCCGCCGGCCTTAAGAACGAAAAGATTGGTTTCCATGGTTATGAGGTTATCCTCATCGGCCGGCATCAATTTCCCCCAGATCTTCTTGGGGATAACACCAAACATTGACCCTCCGTCGAGCCGGAAAGCCTGCTCGACGAAGGGGATTATTTCAAAACGACCGAATTTCAAGCCTACCTCAGATAGTTACCGGCAATCACCAGCCGCTGCACCTCGGAGGTTCCTTCATAGATTTCGGTGACCCGCTGGTCGCGGTACAACTTCTCGATGACCGAGAACTCGCCGATATAACCATAACCGCCGTGAATCTGCATCGCTCTATCGACACAGAAACGGGCCGCCTCAGTAGAAAACAGCTTAGCCTGCGCCGCTTCCACGGAGAACTTCTCACCCTTATCCTGAAGCATGGCCGCCTTGTAGGTCATCATGCGGGCCGCTTCCAGCTGGGTCGACATATCGGCAATCATCCACTGAATCGCCTGCAGCTTGGCAATCGGCGCCCCGAAAGCGATACGAGTCTTGGCGTAATTGACCGATTCGTCGAGCGCTCTCTGGCAGAGTCCAACACCCTGCGCCGCCACACCGATACGGGCGCCATCAAGCGTGGCCATGGCATACCGGAATCCCTTGCCGATTTCGCCCAGCTGATTCGCGACCGGAACCCGGCAATCTTTGAGTTCGATCCGCCCGGTGGTAGCCGCCCGCATACCCATCTTGTGTCTCAGCGTGAATCCTTTAAAGCCGGGCGTGCTCGCCTCGACAATAATGGCCGAGACCTTGGGACGTTCCGAGGCTTCCTCGCCGATACGGCAGAATAAAACCGCTACATCGCAGGCATCGCCATGCATGATAAAAATCTTCTCGCCGTTGATGACGAACTGATTCCCCTCAATTTTGGCAATGGTCTGCTGGTTGGCGGCATCGGAGCCAGCCAGCCTTTCGGTCAGCGCAAACGCCGGAATGCTTTCGCCGGTGGCGCACTTGGGCAGGTACTTTTTCTTCTGCTCGTCCGATGCGAAATGAATTATCGGGTAAACAGCCAGTTCCGGCACCGCCGCCAGAAGAGCCGTGGCGGCATCATAAAACGCCAGCTCTTCAATCAGCGTGATATACTCGATATTGGAATTCCCGCCGCCGCCGTACTCTTTCGGCATGGCAAAGCCGATCAGGCCCGCTTTCCCCAGCTTGTGATAATAATCGATCGGAAACTTTTCCGGAGCGCGGTCCAGTTCTTTATAAACCGGAAGAATCTCTTTCTCGGCAAAGTCCTTTACTCGGTCTCTGACAGCCTGTTGTCTTGGATCAACGTTATATCTCATCTCTCCTCCCGAGACTATGACATGGTTTATCTTCAATTGCCGGAGCAATCAAAGGATTAATTAAATTATTTCCTCATCTCGATGCCGTTTGGCGACCGCCTCGCGAAGGTAGTTTATCGCTTCTTCGGTGGTGGCGCCGGGGGTAAACAGCTTGTCGATCCCCATTTTCTCCAGCGTCACGACATCCTCATTGGGGATAATCCCGCCGCCGAACAGAATCATATGTTCGGCTTTTTTCTCATTGAGAAGATTCCGTATCGCCGGAAAAAGGGTCATATGCGCGCCGGAAAGAATCGAGACGCCGACCGCATCGACATCCTCCTGTATGGCGGCATTGACAATCATCTCCGGTGTCTGCCGCAGGCCGGTATAGATAACCTCGAACCCGGCATCGCGGAACGCGGCGGCGATTACTTTGATTCCCCGGTCGTGGCCATCCAGCCCCGGTTTTGCCAAAAGTACTCTGATTTTTTCGGACATAAGTTTTTCTATTTCAATTATTTCTTTAATCAGATTCAATGTCGAAACCGCTGGGGTTTCGACCTATTAGTGCCAGTTATCACTCCATCTAAATAATCGGCGGCTCAATATACTCGCCGAAAATCGGGCGAAGCGTGTCGATTATCTCGCCCTCGGTTGTATATACCCGCACACAATCCAGAATCGCTTTCAATGTGTTGCCGGTACCATTTGCCGCCACCGCCAACTCCTCAAGAGTTCGTTTCACCTTGTCGTTGTCGCGCTCGGCGCGAAGCTTTTTTATAAAAGCGGTCTGCCCCCGCTCCACGCTCTCATCAATTTTCAAAATCGGGATAGTGATTTTCTCGTTTTCGAGAACATAATCATTAATCCCAACTATTATCCGATCCTTTTTCTCTATCTCTTTCTGGTACCTATAGGCCGCTTTGGCTATCTCTCTCTGGAAATACCCTTCTTCGATCCCTTTCAGCACGCCGCCGCGCCGGTCGATTTCTTCGAGATATTTTTCCGCATCGGCCTCCATCTTGTCGGTCAGCGCCTCTACAAAATAGGAACCCGCCAGCGGGTCGATCGTATTGGCCACGCCGGTTTCACAGGCGATAATTTGCTGGGTGCGAAGTGCAATGAGCACCGCTTTCTCGGATGGCAGCGCCAGGGTTTCATCCATCGAATTGGTATGGAGCGACTGGGTTCCTCCCAGCACCCCCGAGAGTCCCTCGAACGCCGTCCGGACTATGTTGTTTTCGGGCTGTTGGGCCGTAAGCGAGCACCCGGCTGTCTGGGTATGGAACCGAAGCAGCCACGAGCGCTCATCTCTGGCATGATATTTCTCTTTCATTCGGCGGGCAAATATCCTGCGGGCGGCCCGGTACTTGGCAATCTCCTCAAAGAAATCCTGGTGAGCGTTGAAAAAGAAAGAGAGCCGCGGGGTGAATTTGTCGACATCCTGCCCATCGGCAATGGCCGCCTCGATATAGGTGAAACCATCCGCCAGCGTAAAAGCCAGTTCCTGCGCCGCCGTCGAGCCTGCCTCACGGATATGATAACCGGATATCGAAATCGTATTCCACTGGGGCACATGGTCGGTGCAGAAAGCCATCAGGTCGGTAATCAGCCGAATAGATGGTTTCGGCGGGAAAACCCATTCCTTCTGAGCAATATATTCCTTGAGAATATCATTTTGTAGCGTGCCGCGAAGCTTTTCAAAAGGCACCCCCTCTTTTTCCGCCACCGCCAGATACATCGCCAAAAGTATTGAAGCCGGGGCGTTGATGGTCATTGAGGTGGAAACCTGGCCGAGATTGATACCGTCAAAAATAATCTCCACATCGGCCAGCGTATCAACCGCCACGCCGCATTTGCCGACCTCACCCAGCGAACGGATATGGTCGGAATCGTAACCCATCAGAGTGGGAAGGTCAAACGCAACGGAAAGGCCGGTCTGGCCATGATTCAGAAGATAATGATACCTTTCGTTGGTTTGCCGCGGGGTGCCCATACCGGAAAATTGCCGCATCGTCCATAAGCGGCTCCGGTACATGGTATGATGAATCCCCCGGGTATAGGGGTATTCGCCGGGAAATCCGACTTTTTCCGAGAAATTGGCGCCGTTGACATCGGCCGGGGTATATAGCTCGTTAACCTCTTCTCCCGAAACGGTTATAAACCGGGAAAATCAAGCCCTAAAGCAGGATAAGGGAAGGTTCCGTCAAACCGCTTTCTTTTTGATGGCCGCAGTTTGTCCCTTTCCGGATAAGGAAAACAGGGGAAAAGCAAAAAATCATCAAAACGAGGATTATTTCAATCTCTTTTACCCCTGATTAACGCGGCTTTTCCGGGAGTATCCAAGCCGTAAATCACTATTTCCGGTCGGATTTCAAATCCGAGAGTTCCAGCAATTTTTGACTGATAGTATAGGGATCGCTTTTCCCTTCATAAATATCGGAAACGATTTTATCCAAATTGACCAGGCCGTTCAGTTTGTCTTTGATCAGGTTGCTCAGATGATACTGAAGGATGCTGTAAATTTTCTTTCGTATCTGCTCCCGGCGGCGATTCTCAAAACGGCCGGAGGATTTTTCATATTCGATATGGGCACCGATTTTTTCGAGAAGCCGGTCGGTATTCTTATTGTTAATCGCCTCGGTGGCTATCACCGGAAGTTCCCAGTCGATCTTTTCTCTCTTAATCTCCAGAATCATATTCAACTCGGCGACAATATTCTCCGAGCCGGGGCGATCGGCCTTGTTTATCGCAAAAATATCGGCGATCTCCATCAGCCCAGCCTTCATCGCCTGAATAGCATCCCCCGATTCCGGCACGAGCACCACAATGACAGTATCGCAGGTATCGATAATATCAAGTTCCACCTGCCCCACCCCGACCGTCTCAAGAAGAATATAGTCGAAGCCAAAAGCGTCGAGGGCGATGGTAACATTGCCCGTGGCGGCGGCCAGCCCGCCGGTGGAACCGCGGGTGGCCATGGAGCGGATATAGACCGAACCATCGATCGGCATATCGATAAGACGAATCCGATCGCCCAACAATGCTCCGCCGGTGAACGGTGAACTGGGGTCGACCGCGATCACGCCCACTTTTTTACCGGAAGAGGCCAGAATTCTGGTGACATTGTTAACCAGCGATGATTTCCCCGCCCCCGGAGGGCCGGTGAACCCGATTTTAATCGCTTTCCCGGAACGAGGATAAAGACGGGAGAGAACTTCCTGGTATCCCTCACCTCTGTCTTCGATAAAAGAGATTATCCGGGCCAGCGCCGCCTGATCGCCTTCAAGAAACTTATCAAGGACAGTCATGTGACCTATCAATAATGTCCGATATCACCCGCCGCCAGTTTCATATCTTTCAATCGGAGCTGTATCCGGGTGTGGTCGTTCCAGGAATTATACTCCACCACATAAACCAGATCAACCAGATTTCCCCGCCCGGAAAGGTTGCGCACCCAGTCGCCAAATCCGAAACCGATAACATCAAAGACGGAATCCCCTTTTCGTACTTTCATCTTCAAATGATTTTTGCCGACGCAGTACGGTTGTCCCAAAATTTCACAGTTCCGGGTCAGGAAAACCGGCCTCATGTTCTGCGGTCCGAACGGCGCAAAGGTCTCGAGAACATCCAGAAAGGCGTCATTGATTTGCGACAACTCAATTTCGGAATCAATATAGAGTTTTGCCACCAGATCGTCATCGGTCAGAAGACGGCGCGAAACTTCTTTCATACGATCCCTGAAAGCGGTGATTTTGGTCGGATTGATGGTCAAACCGGCGGCATATTTGTGGCCGCCATATCGCAGCAGAAGATCCTCGCACTCTTTGAGAGCATCGCAGAGATGAAATCCGGGAATTGAGCGCGCCGACCCTTTCCCCTCACCGTTATCGATGGCAATCATGATGGTTGGTAAGTGGAATTTCTCAACCAGTCGGCTGGCCACAATTCCGATTACTCCCTGATGCCACCCCTCGGAGGCCAGAATTATGGCCCGGTCATTCTCCAAATCAACCGACTGCCGAATCTGTTCCAGAGCCTCATTAAGGGTTTTCTCATCGATATTCTTGCGGCGCTGATTTTCACTATCCAGTTTGCGGGCGATTTCGGCCGCCATTCTTTCATCCTTGGTGGTGAGCAAACGTATCGCCATCTCGGCATCACCCAGACGGCCAATGGCATTAATACGCGGCGCCAGAATGAAAACCACCTGCCCGGTGCCGATATCTTTTCCCATCAGACCGGAAACAAAGGTAAGCGATTTCAATCCCGGCTTGTTGGTCCGGGAAATCTGCTTGATGCCAAACTTGGTCAAAATGCGGTTTTCGCCGACCAGGGGGACAATATCGGCCGCAGTCCCCAGCGCCACCAAATCAAGATGCTCCTCAAGCTCGGCCTGGTCCTGTTGCAATCTCTGGTATAAGGCCTGAGCCAGCTTGAAGGCCACCCCGACTCCCGAGAGCTCCCCGCCGGCATAAGTGCAATCTTTCTGCTTGGGATTGACTAACGCCACCGGGTCGGGCAGGATCTCCCCCGGCTCGTGATGGTCGGTCAGGATGCATTCGATACCAAGCGAACGGGCATATTTGACCTCCTCCACCGCCGTGACGCCGGTATCAACCGAGATAAGCAATGAGATTCCCTTGGCCACGGCCTCTTTGATCCCATCGACGGACAGGCCGTACCCTTCCACCAGACGATTGGGCAGATAATAATGAACCTGCGCGCCCAGCTTGTTAAGAACCATATAGAGAAGAGAGGCGGCCGTGATACCATCGACATCATAATCGCCATAGACCATGATTTTTTCGTTGTCGCGGAGAGCATTCAGAATCCTTCCCACCGCCTTTTCCATTCCAAACATGGTAAAAGGATCCAGCAGATCGGACAAGGAGGGATGAAGGAATTGTCTGATGGCTTCGACGTTGTCAATCTGGCGATTGAAAAGAATTTTAACGATTATTTTATCAAGTCCGACTTTACCGCTTATGTCCTGCAGCAAGTCGGGATCAGGCTCAGGAGCCACCACCCATTTCAACGGGACGGATTTGGTTGCCCAATTCATTGCGGCTTCCTTTTTCAAGAAGCCAGAAAGAGAGAAATAAGCCGAGTTCTGTTTTCCCCCGTTTTAACGGGGGAAATACGGTCATTTATCTTGACCGGGCAGTTGCCTGCCGGTTCCATGCGGCCTACCCGGGAATCAGAAGGGGCGAGCCAGCCCCTTTTCCCCTATTTGGCCTTGCTCCGGGTGGGGTTTACCCCCGTCAGGGTCTCCCCCGACGGGCGGGGTCTCTTACACCTCGTTTTCACCATTGCCTCTATCCACCGCAAAGCGGATAGATAGGCTGTCTGTTTTCTGTGGCACTTTCCGTCGGATCACTCCGCCCCGGCGTTACCGGGCACCCCGGCTCTGTGGAGCTCGGACTTTCCTCACTTTAAGTTTTCATAAAGCGCGACCGTTTTTCACTCTTTCTGTGCTTACGTTTAGAATCTATAGTTAACACTCATAATCAATATCATATCATCCGGCGATAATTGGGGGCTTCCTTGGAAATCGCCACCGAATGCGGATGAGATTCAATTACTCCGGCCTGGGTTATCTTTACAAATCGGGCTCTTTTATGCAGCTCCTTGATATTCGCGGCGCCGCAGATCCCCATCCCGGAGCGAAGCCCGCCGACCAACTGATAGACCGAGTCCGCCAAATCCCCTTTATAGGCTACTCGTCCCTCAATCCCTTCCGGGACAAATTTAGAAACATCTTCCTGATGCTCCTGAAAATACCTGTCGCGGCTGCCGGCTTTCATCGATTCCAGTGAACCCATGCCGCGATAGACTTTGAATGTTCTTCCCTCATACAGAACCGTCTCTCCCGGAGATTCTTCCGTGCCGGCGAACAGTGAACCTATCATAACCGAATCGGCGCCCGCCGCCAAAGCCTTGGTTATATCGCCCGAATAGCGGATTCCTCCATCGGCCACGACCGGAATATCATGCTTGCCGGCCGCTTCGACGCTCTCCATAACCGCCGTTATCTGCGGCATGCCGGCGCCGGTAATGACCCGAGTGGTGCAAATAGAGCCGGGGCCAATCCCAACTTTGACGGTGTCGGCACCGGCATCAATTAAGGCCTGTGCCCCTTCCCTGGTGGCAACATTCCCGGCCATTATCGGTTTATCGGGAAATCTCTTTTTCAAATATTCCACCGTCTTAAGGACCCCGACAGAATGACCATGCGAGGAATCAATCACCAGAATATCCACTTCGGCCTGAACCAGAAGATCGGCTCTTTTTTCGCAATCGGCGGAGACACCCACCGCCGCCCCCACCCGAAGCCTACCCCGTTCATCCTTGCAGGCATTGGGATATTGAATCTTTTTCATGATATCCTTGACCGTGATCATCCCCTTAAGGTTGTTTTCATTGTCAACAATAAGCAGCTTCTCAATCCGGTTTTTGTGCAGAAGTTCCTGAGCGGTCTCAAGGTCGGTTCCCTCCGGGGCGGTAATCAGATTGCTCTTGGTCATGACCTCTCTTATCAGCAGATTACCTTCTTTATGAAAGCGCAGGTCACGATTGGTCAGTATCCCTACCAGTTTGCCGTTTTCGGTGATTGGAATGCCGGAAATGGCAAACTTCTTCATCACTTGAAGAGCCTCGCCGATCGGGCGGTCCGGCGGGAGCGTGATCGGATCAACGATCATCCCCGATTCGGAGCGCTTGACCTTATCAACCTCGGCCGCCTGTATCTCGGGCGCCAGATTCTTGTGTATAATCCCTATTCCGCCCTGCTGGGCCAGAGCAATGGCCAGTTTATATTCGGTGACCGTATCCATTGCCGACGAAATAATGGGGATGTTAAGCGCTATGGCCGATGTCAGCCGGGTGGAGACATTAACTTCCCGCGGTAGAACATCCGATTTCGACGGCACCAGAAGAACATCGTCGAAAGTCAAACCGTCTTTATGAAAAAATTCGGCCATGATAATACCTTATTCGCTTTCCCCATCGTGCCAGATAAGCATTCTTCCGCAGTTGTCACAGGTAATAATTTCATCGCCTCGCTTGATTTCCTGAATCCGGTGCGGCGGAAGACCTTTATAGCAGGCACCGCAGGATCGTTTTTTTACCGAAACTACGACCGTGCCTCCACGGCTCTTGCGCACCCGCTCATAAACCGACATCGTTTTCTTGGGAATTCGGACCGTTATATTGGTCCGCTCATCCTCCTTAATAGCAATCTTGCTCCCGACCGAATCCATTTTCTCCTGAAGAATCGTCAATTCCCTGGTATTCCTCTCCTTGGCCTCTTCCGCTTTCCGTTTAAAATCCTGAATATCAACCTGAAGCTTTTCCACTTTCTCAATCAGTTCCAGCAGTTGTGTTTCTTTCTCGTTTATGGCTCCTTTAACCAGATCAATCTGAGAGACCAGAGCGTCATACTCCCTATTCGTTTTAATGGCCATCATTTGTTCCTGGAGCCTTTTCAAATCAGTCTGTTTGGAGGAAAGATCCAGTTCCAGAGTCTTCTGCAGCAATCTGGAATCAGTGAGTTCTTTTTCGACATTACGATAGAGATTCTCCGTTTCATCCACTTCGCGCCGCAGATTCTCCATCATATCGGGAAGATATTCTTTAGAGCGCTCTAATTCTCCGAGATCATAATCGATTACCTGTAATTTTAAGAGCATCTCGAGATCGCTTTGCATTACTCGCTCCTTACTTTGTTCCATAGGCATATAAATAAAAAGGCGCAGTCTTAATTTGGCTCAAGACTGCGCCGTAATTCTTTCCTCACTTATCCCAATTCCGGCTTTATCCGCCTTCCTTGTTTTCAAAGGCAAGTGCATACTCTTTCTATCGGCTTTCTCCGACATCTTCTTCATCTGGGCAATACTGGACTCGAACCAGTGGCCTCTCGGATGTGAACCGAACGCTCTAACCAACTGAGCTAATTGCCCAAAAATCAATCTTCACCTTTCAATCATCCTGGGCCCACCAGGACTTGAACCTGGGACCCGCTGATTATGAGTCAGCTGCTCTAACCAACTGAGCTATGGGCCCGATAGTTAAAGCTTATTAAAATAATCATGCAAGCCTCAACCGTCAAGACCTTTGTAAAAAAAACAGCTATTACCTGCGAATGTTCCCCCCACTTTCAGGCCTGCAATCTCCCTCCGGGCTGATCAGATATGAAACTCGATGATATCCTTGTCCTCTAAGATAAAGGTATTCTTTACCTTTTGACCTTCGAATCGCCCGGGACGCCAAACCTTGGCAAACAACAACTTCTGGGCAAAATCCTTGTGGATGGTGAGCGCCGCATCCTCCACCGTCCCTTCCAGAGGCAGGACTATTGGATCGATCAAAACCGGCTCCTGACCGATCTTCTTGGTATAAACTCTTATGATTTTCAGTGACTTGAATATGGCTGACCGCAACTTCAAAAGAACCTCGTCGTCAAGAATGGTCGAAGGAATTACTTCGAGCCCGGGGCAGAGCTTTCGCAAATTCTCCATATTCTTCTCACAATCATCCTCAAAGCATTTATGAGCAATGACAAGCGTCTTCTTTATCGAATAGCGGGGATCATCAGTCTCCCCGCTTTCCGAACTCAGTATTATTCTCTTCTCCTCCAACAACTTACGCGTGATCGCCACCTCTGCCTCCAGACCGGGGGACATAATATCCAAAACAAGCAGAGCAACATCGGCCTGCCGAATCAGGTTAATAAGGTAGCTCTCAAATTGCTCTTCAGATACGGGGGGGGTGTCAATGAGCTGGATCTGAACTGTTTCGAAAGTCATCATCCCGGCCAGCGGCTCGCGGGTCGTATAGGGATAATCGGCAATCAGCGGCTGGGCATGGGTAAGCGAGGCAACAAGTGATGATTTTCCGGAATTGGGCGGGCCAATCAGGATTGCCTGCCCGGCTCCCTCTCGCTCGATATGGTCATGGGTCTCGGCCGTCCTGGCTCCATGCTTCTTTTGCCCCCCCTCGATTTGCTGCCGTAATTTGGAAATTTTGGCTTTCAGTTCGGCCTGAAGTTTATCGGTACCCTTATGTTTGGGCATCATGGCCAGAAGCTCCTGAGCCAGACGCAGCTTTTCCTTGGGGTCCTGCTCCCTTTTAAACTCTCTTTCCAGTTCGTAATATTGCGGCGGAAGGTTGGCCGGCATATCATTCCTCCATTTAATTTTAATCATTGCCGGCCGAAAATTCAAGCAAAATTAAATGACACCATTCACCGGTAAATGCCTTTGAGGCGAAAGCATGTCGACGCGATCTTCTAAATTATCTTATTAATCCGTTTAATCCCTCGCCTCTTACGACCTGATTACCACTGTTCTTGATTGTATTCTGAAGCCCCAATTCCAATCATTAATCCACTGCCTGCCTCCGCGCGAAGCGATGGCGCCATCCCGCCGCTCTGATATCGGATGACATTGATATGCATTGGGGAATAATATTTAAGAATAGTAATTGACATATGATCATTGATTTCATTATACTGAGATCAGCAAGGGATGTGATATCATCTCGCGGCATTTGCAAAAGACATATTAGTTTCGATTTTTCCTTTTAGGGAGAGGCGAAGTGTCTTGTTTTCTGCGCATGGATTGCCGAATCCGGCCTCCACCGGTACCGGCAGGGACACATTTCCGATTGTACTCTTTTAGGTTCCACTTTAATAAAAGAGTAAACTAACAATTTAGACATCGATAACAGGGAGGTTATGATGTTGATCTCTAGAAAAATATCAATATTATCATTTATCTTTGCATTTCTATTCTTCTATGCAATTCCGGCCATGGCGCTGACACCCATTGAGGACGGAGATCTAAACTTCAAACTGGGAGACACTTCAATTTATATCATCTGCACGGTTGGCGACGGCGACACACTCACAAATATACCGCTGCAAGTATGGTACGAGGAGGCAGCCCCTATGCAAGACATCCATGAGATAAGAGCCGCCATAATTTTCAATAGTGGCAAACTATTTTTTTATGATGCCGTAAAAGCTGCGGCATGGCCCGGCGATTTGTCTCATTCCGTCTCAGGTGATACCCTCTTTATCACACTGGATAATGGTACGGTTTCCCCCCAACTATCGCCCACAACCTATGCCTACCTGCAATTTACGGCTTGGTGCGGTGTGCCCTCGACCGTGGACCTGGACCTCAAACAGGGAGAGAATTACACTTATATTTTCCTGAACTCCCGGCATTATCCGCCGCAGGGCAATCTCGACGACGGCTCAGTCACGGTTATTGATAACTATAATGAAACCTACTCGATCCATGACACAACGATTACCGGCGGCGCTTTACAGACCAAAATTCATATCCCGGTCTATGTAAGGACAAACTACCGTTTCTGGGGAACTTATACTTATTTTAGATTTGACACAACTTATCTTCAATACGATAGTTTCTACGTAGCCGATCAGAATGAATACTACATGATTAAGGATTGCACGCGCAATAAGGACACTCTCAAGGTGCGGGTCTATGAGTACTTGAACATTTTTCATGATGAATACTCGAGTGAGACAAAGCTCTATACCCTTGTTTTTCAGGTGAAAAACGCCGCCCAGGGCAACACTGCCCACATTGATTTCATCGGCGATAGTTCCTGGTCGGTGCCTTTTGATGGATTCTCGGGCTGCTTTGACGTCAGGCAAATGGATACTTTGAAGAACGGTGTCATCACCATACCGGCCTACGCCGATACGGCGAAACTGGAATTTCATTGCAGTACATGCGATTCGATGGTTGGCCTGAATGATGACGATTGCTCGGCCATGATAAAGATGAAGAACAATTTCGCGGCCGGTGACGTCACCAAATCGATCACTCTCAATTACAATACGACCAACTATTTGACCGTGACAGACGTCGATGCTGCCGATGCTCAGGCGCTTGATTTCGATTATGCCTCCTATTCCTCCGGCGGAACCAAGCAGGCATCGGTCCGACAGCTTTATGATGCTAATCTGACCAACCATGTCCACGCCGTGACTGATTACGCCGATTTGGCAAAGATGACCTTCGACTTCAACGACGGCTCTTATTCTCCGAGCAGTTATGCTAACCGCTATTTAAAAGTCGCTTTCAAAGGGAAATATGACGACAACAATGACCTTTCCCAGGTTTGGGATACGCTCAATGTAGTTCGCTGCGACACGACAAACAGTAAATTGATCAATGGCGGTAACGACTCGGTGGAAATCAGAATGGGCGAGATTAATCTCCCCGGCACCAGCGGGACATGCCACGTGCATCAGGAGGTTAAGCTGCGCAATAATTTCAGCCTGGATCATTTTGGATTTACAGTCACGATACCCGCGGGAGCAGAAATCCGCACTATTGATACCGGTTATACGGCCGGTATTAGATATACTAAGATCAGTGGTACCCAATATCGTATCTATGGCAACTCGTCCACCGGCTTCAATGGCATCTCACCCAATGGAAACAATTACACGAAAGTCGCGGAGGTGATGATCAGATACTGCAGTCGGTATGGAAGCGTCTCCGGAACACCGACGATTTCCAACGATACGATGATTTCCAGTTCATCAAGACAATATGTCAACCGAGACCCTCATTCCATCACAATATATGGATGTCTCTGCAACATCGATAAACTTAATGAGTTTGCTTCCGAAGAGGCGGCCGGGCCGGCTCTGCCGACCGACTTCAAGCTTAATCAGAATCACCCCAATCCCTTCAATCCCGAAACGATTATTTCCTATGATGTGCCCACTCTTACTCGCGTTAAGATCGTGGTTATGAATATTCTCGGGCAGGTGGTGGCGACTCTGGTTGACGAACCGAAGTCACCCGGCCGATATGAAGTTATCTGGCGCGGCACCGATTCCTATGGTGCCAGGGTATCTTCAGGTATTTATCTAACAGTCATGCAGGCCGGCAGTTACTCCGGAACGATCAAAATGTCGCTTCTGAAATGATGTATTAAAAAACCGGCGAGAAAAGCCGCTCCTCTTTACGGGGAGCGGCTTATGATTTGCGGCGAAAATAATGCCCGCTATTTCCCGAATTTCACCGCCAGAGCTTTTATTGTGCGGCATACATATTCTATTTCTCTGGCGTTCAGGTCAAAATAAAAAGGAAGCGAAATCACTCTCTGGAAGCTCCAATCTGCCTGCTTCAAATCCGCTTTTTTAAATTTTAATGCTCTTCGAAAATATGAAAAATGATGCACCGGGATGAAATGCACCCCGCATCCGACACCCTTCCTCTCCAGTTCCGCAATCAATCGATCCCGGTCAATCCGCCACATTCCAGGATTCATTCTTATGATGAACAGATGCCAGGCATGCTTCGAATTCTCATCCAGGTACGGCAATTCCAGATAGTCGGTCAGATCTTCCAATCCCCGATAGTACAGCCGCGCCAGCCTGTGCCGCCTCTGCTGCATCGCCTCGAAACGGCTCAGTTGTCCCAGTCCCAGTCCGGCCGCCAGATCGGAAAGATTCTCCTTGTACCCCAGTTCCGTAATATCGTATTTCCAGCCGCCGCCGGCATATCTTTTCCACCCCGAGGAAGTCATCCCGTGCAGCGAGAGATGACGGATACGTTCCGTCAGCTTTTTCGAATCTGTGACCACCATTCCCCCCTCGCCGGTAGTGATATTCTTGGTCGAATAGAAAGAAAATACCGTGGCATCGGCCAGAGAACCGATTGGCCTTTGCCGGTAAGACGCCCCCAGGGCATGAGCGGCATCTTCAATGAGATACAGATGATGCTTCCGGGCGATTTTTCTGATCTTATCATTTGCGCACGGCCAGCCGGCAATATCAATCGGCAGTATTGCCTTTGTCCGTGAGGTAATCTTACCCTCAATGCAGTCGGGATTAATATTCAGCGTCACCGGGTCGATATCGGCCAGAACCGGTTTTGCGCCGGTATAAAGAATGGCCTCAACCGTGGCCGCCATGGTGAATGGCGATGTAATCACTTCATCACCATCACCAATACCAAACGCCCTCAGCGCCAGATGTAACCCGGCCGTGCATGAGGAAACCGCCACCGCATATTTGGCTCCCGCAATTGCCCTTATCTTATTCTCAAATTCCCGTGCCTTCGGGCCGCTGGTGACCCACCCGGATTTGAGAACCTCAAGAACCGCCTTCCTTTCGGAAGAAGTAAACTTCAATCTGAAAAAGGGAACTTTCATATTATGCCCTCTTCCTCATCATCAATCTTTCGTAAAGCTGCACCATTTGATCAATGCTTGCCTGCCAGCGATATTTCCGGCCGACCATTTCTTTTCCGGCTTTTCCCATTCTCTTTCTTAATTCGACATCAGAGGCCAATTTCATTATTGCTTCAGCCAGACTCTCCGGGTCACCGGGCCTTACCAGAATGCCGGTCTCGCCGTCTTCCACAACCTCCGGAATACCGCCCACATCTGAGGCAATGACCGGTAATCCCACTGCCGCCCCCTCCAGAGCCGCCACACCGAAAGATTCGGCCAATGACGGCATCACCATAATATCATGTTCCGCCAGAATGGAAGGCACCTGATCATTTTCTATATATCCAACAAATTTCACCCTGTCATCAAGCAGAAATTCATGCACCATGCTTTTCAGATCATCGGTCAATTCACCCGTTCCGGCCATCGTCAGCACTATATGCTTGCCCCTGTCCGATAATAGATGCAACGCCTTTAATAGAATATCGGGACCATATTTCCTCTGATGCGCCTTCATAAAAATAAGTCTGACTTCGGCCGATTGCCTGGGCGAACGAGCCGGAGGTATCTCCACCCCGAAGGGTATGACCGCTATCCGCGAGGCTGTCTCCGGAGCCAGCATAAGCGTCTGCGATTTCAGGAATTCACTGGTGGCCGTCACATAATCGGCGGCGAGTAGAATTCTTCGGAGCCCCCATCGCTTCAAGCCGTTGGAGGGAAATTCTACGATATCCGAGCCCCATACCGAAATGATGAATGGGTGAATATCACTGTATTTCCCCCACAGGCCGTAGCCGGTGGCGTAATGACTGTGCACCAAATCAGGTGCAATCTTTCGTATCGCACGCCTCACCATAGAAAGCAGGCCGATATATCCCAGCCTTTTCCCGGTCTGACCGCCCAGCAAAATGGTTTCAATCCCCTCTATTTCCTTTCCGCCATAGGAAATAACGGTCACTCCCAGTCCGCTATCGGATATGCCTTTGGCCCAGCGCCTGATATGCACTGAAGCGGCATTCCCCAGAATGACAATTTTGCGATTTGTATTAATTATTCCCGGCATATTCTCAATAATCCATTTTTCGCTTCCAACTGCGGCCGCATATCTTTCCTACCGTCACTTTGATAGCTATAAGCTGCAATATCGCTCATGCCCGCCATTTCCTCCAAACACTATCGACCAGATCTTTTATCTCGGGAATCCTTGTCAGGTATCCGATTATGACAAAACCTGTTGCCGATAGAATGAAGGCCGGAATAATACGAAATCTTGATATCAAACTCAAACCGACACTGAAATCGGGCAGATTTTTATAATAATATCCAATCGCCGCCATTGGCAGCGAGGCCAGAGCGACCTTGCCTGAAACCAACAGATGTGTCCTGACACCTGCAATTTGCCCATCACGAGCCAGAACCAGCATCAACATGCCCAGGGTCAGCACTTCAACAACCGACGTGGCCAGAGCAATTCCGGGATAATCAAGCATACCTTTAAAAAGTCCGGTCAAACCGAATTTAAGGATCACCGCCACTGCGGCGATCGCCAGTACATATCTCTGCCGTCCCGAAGCATAGCATGCTTGCATCAATAAACTGTAGAAAAAGAGCGAAACCAGATGGGGGACCAGAAAAACCAGAAGGCGCGAGGTCATGGCCAGAGACTCCAGATCGAAGGCCCCTCGGAGAAAAACCGCCGCCGTCAATTCACGTGCGAAAAACAGATAAAATATCCCGCACGGCACTCCTATCACCAGTGACAGCTGAATTGTGGAACGCAACAGCTCGGCGAAACGGCCCGGCTGATTTCCGTGCAGACGATCACTGAGATATGGAAAGGTCACATTGGCGATCGCCAGGCCCGCCACGCTTACCGGAAGCATCACCAGAAGACTGCCGTAATTGAGTGCCGATACAACCCCCGGCGCCAGGTCCGAAGCATAGAAACGGTCAATCAGAAAATAAGTGCGTGATATAAGTTCGACAATGATTATCATACCGCCCACGGCAAGAAGCCCTCTGGCATCGGCATCAAAAAGAGTCAGATGGAAATATCGGGTGACCTTGAAGCCGAGGAGTTTAAGAAAAAGAAACAGAACCTGACAGAATGAACCAACCAGAAGCCCGATCAAAATCGCCATCACCGACATACTGCCCGAAAAAAGATAGATGGCCGAAATGGCGATGACATTCAATATGATGGAGCCGGCTGCCGGATAAACGAACTCCTTCCTGACATTCAAAGCCGACCTGAAAAGAGATTCGAGGAATCCCAGCAGGACCAACAGGGAAATTATGCGGCAATAGAAAATGCCGTTCTGCAAATCATCTCCCGCCAGCGATGGACCAACTATTTTCACCAATAATGGAGCCGCGGCAATTATGGCCAGTACCAGCAATATCACGATTATTAAAAGGGAATTGGCCAGGCTCCAGAAACTGCGCCAGCCGGAATTTGATTCCTGCGACATTTTTTTCGAGAGGAACGGCACCACCAGGAAATTGGTGGCGTTGACCAGAACCAGATTGAAAAAAATGGGGGCGGCAATACCGATGAGAAGAATATCATATTGCCGCGAGGTTCCGAATCTTTCGGCAATGACCATTTCGCGCAGGAATCCGAGCAGTTTGGACAGAATGGCAATACCGGACACTCCGATGATGGCCTGTCGTATTCTTGCTTCGGTCGGCAATTTAGAAATCCTTGAAATAACTCAGTATGGCCGCGGTGATGATATCCGAGGGCAATTGACCCCTGATTTTGAGAGGAACTTGCTTGCGCGGACGCGAGAGCTTTTGCAAGTGTCGGGATATTTTCCTGAAGGATAGCCCCACGAGATGATTCCCCCAGTCAAGAGTCTCGACCCATTCGGTCTCATCACGCAGCGTCAAACAGGGGCTGTTGAGAAAAACCGCTTCCTTCTGCACGCCCCCGGAATCGGTCATAACGGCGCCGGCGTTGGCGGTCAATGTCAGACTGTCGAGATATGAGACCGGCCCGGTCAATATTATATTCGGCGTCTTCTTCAACCGGCCCAGCAGGTTGAAACAGCGAAGATTCTTCATCGTCCGCGGGTGCACCGGAAAAATTATCTTGCGGTCAAGGCGGCCGATTATATCCACAATTTCCCCGAGAACATCGCCGTCATCGACATTAGCCGCCCGGTGCAAGGTCATCAGAAGATACTCGCGCTGTATCAATTGAAAACGGCGAAGCACTTCCCTGTTTCGAGAAATTCGATTGCGATATTGATCGATAAGCTGATACATCAGGTCGCCCGAGTGAAAGACCCCCGCCGTAATACCTTCCTTCTTAAGATTCGAGATGGCCTGTCGCGTGGGGCAAAAAAGAAGACCTGAAATATGATCGGTCAGCCGGCGGTTGATTTCCTCGGGCATGTCCATTCGATAAGAGCGCAGACCCGCCTCGACATGACCGACCGGAATATTCAGCTTGGCGGCGCAGAGCGCTCCGGCCAGAGTACTGTTGGTATCACCATAAACCAGCACCAGATCGGGCTGAAGCTTAAGAAGCAATTTTTCCAGACGGCTCATTATCGCGGCCGTCATCTCGCCATGATTCCCGGACCCGACTGATAAATTGTAATGAACTTTCGGGATGGCCAGTTGCCGGAAAAAGATATCCGACATCATATGATCATAATGCTGGCCGGAATGGATAATGACATGCTTGAACCTGGCGGAGAGCGCCCGCGCCAGGGGGGCAAGCTTGATAAACTGCGGACGAGCTCCGACCAGCGACAAAATCAGCGGCTTTTTTCTTCTCATTGCTATTATATGCCCTTTACAGAGTATCCCTCTTGCTGCCGTTCCCTTCTAACCCGAAATCTCTTTTACAGCGGCAATCACTTCTTCCTGCTCGGCCGCGGTCAGTTCCGGGTATACCGGAATAGAGACTACCTTCTCGGCCGCTCTCTCTGTCGCCGGAAAAGAGCCCGGCCGGTACCCCAGATCGCGGAAACACTCCTGAAGGTGGAAAGGCACCGGATAATAAATTTCATGGCCGATTTTGCGTTCTTTGAGCGCCCGCATTAATTCATCGCGATTATCCACGGCAATGGTGTACTGATTGTATATATGATAAGAGTAGTCCCTGGCGATGGGAATCCCGATTGCCGTCCCCTTGAAGGCGGCATCATATTTCCGCGCATGTTCCCGGCGTTTCTCGCTCCACTGGGCCAGATAATCAAGTTTAACCAGCAGGACCGCCGCCTGGATGGTTGACAGCCGTGAATTGTATCCGATAACTTTATGGAAATATTTCGGATCAGCGCCATGCACCCGCAGAATTTTCACAAATTCGTAGCGCTCTTTGTCATTCAGAATGATCATCCCGCCGTCGCCCGCGCCGCCCAGATTTTTCGAAGGATAAAACGAAAAACAGCCATAGTGCCCTATAGACCCGGCCTTTTTTCCTTTATATCCCGCGCCGATCGCTTGTGCCGCATCCTCCACGACCACCAGATTATGTTTCCGGGCTATTTCCATGATCGGGTCCATATCGGCCAATTGCCCGAAAAGATGCACCGGCATGATAGCTTTGGTCTTGCTTGTAATCGCCCTTTCGATTTTACCCGGGTCGATATTGTAAGTATCTTCCTCGATATCGACAAAGACCGGTCTGGCGCCCAGGCGCGATACGACTCCCGCCGAGGCAAAAAACGAGAAATCCGAGGTTATCACTTCATCCCCCGGTCCGATTCCCGCCCCTCGCAGGGCAAGCAATAGTGCATCGGTGCCCGAGGCCACGCCGATTCCAAAGGCAACCCCGGACATCTGCGCGATTCTTTGCTCCAGTAGAGCGACTTCCGGCCCCAGAATGAAATGGCCGTGGTCGAATACCTTGAGAACCGCTGCATCCATGCTCTCTTTTAGGGCCAGATACTGCCGTTTTAAATCTAATAACGGGACTGCCATCTCCTACTCCTTCACTCCTTCACTCTTTCCACCCCTGGTTCTCCAGAAGCTGTTCCTTGGGGACATCACGCATCACCTTCGCCGGAATCCCCGCCATGATTTTCCGGTCCGGGCAATCGGTCGTCAGCACCGCCCCGGCCGCCACCAGGCCATCGGCGCCGATCGTCTTTCCGGGAAGAATGGTGGCATTGACACCTATTCTGCCGCCCTTTCTGACAATCACTCCTTTGAAGTGCTTGAATCTCTCCTCCGTCCGTCCGACATAGTTATCGTTCGACGTGGCGGCGCAGGGGGCCACAAAAACCCGGTCTTCCAATTCGGAATAGGCGGTGATATAGACATTCGTTTCCAGCTTGCAATAGCGGCCGATCTTGCAGAAATTTTCTATCGCCACGCCGCGGCCGACAATCGTAAAATCTCCCACGGTGACATTCTCGCGAACCGTCGAAAGATCGGCAATAAGCACTTTGCGGCCGATTCTGCATCCCCGGTAAATCACCACATTGGTCCCGATAATGCCGTCGGAATCAATTTCAGCCGGCGACAATTCCTGCTCTTTGGTGGTGGCCGAGTTGGCCGCCCGCATGGGAAATTTGCCGATAATGGTTCCGTCATCAATACGAACATTGTCACCGATTCTCGTCCCGGCATGTATGACAACATTATGACCGATAAGACAGCCGCGGCCAATATTCACTTTCTCTTCGATTACGGTAAAATTGCCGCACTTCGTACCTTCCCCGACCGTGGCGGTTTTGTCAATAATCGCATTCGACATAAAATCCTCTTTTCAGGTAGATATGAATTTCCGCGGCGCCCGATATGGAATTCGCCTAGTATTGAATCGGCCGGTTATCGTGTGAATTAGCGGATTCCTAATTCTCAATTTCCGGAGCGCGGAAACCTCCCTCTCCAGATGCCCAAAAATAATCGCGCCCGTTTATAATCATCGGGAGAGTTTCTCTCCAGATTGGCCAGATAGTTCATGAAAAGAGCCAGGAATATCGCCACGATAACGGCCATACCCGCCGAGACCAGAACTATAATAGTCTTCTGAGGCCGATATGGCAGTTCCGGCGGCAAAGCCCGGTCCAGTATGGAAAGGGTCGGCGTATCCATCTTCTCCTGAATCTTTGCCTGTTCATATTGTTCCGAAAGCACCTGATATAATGTTTCGGATACCTTGAGACGGCTGGTCAATTCCGCCAGTCGTATCTTCAGCGCCGGCACTTCTGATACGGGAAGATTGAAATATGAGCTGTCCCCCTTGCCATACTCGAGCGCGCTGATCTGGTCTTTGATTTCATTTACTTTTTGTCTCTGGCTGATCACCTCCGGATGAGTCGGGGAAAGAGATTTTTCCTTCACGTTCAGCTCGATTTCGTTTTCCGCGAGAGCCACTTTCAAATTCACTGCCGATTGTATCGCCAGTTGTGTCTGCTGATCCAGGTCGACCGCCTTATATCGGGACTGAAAATCTCTCAGCGCCGCCCGGGTCGAATCCAGCTCGGCGGCCACCTCTCTGAGCCGGCCGGAAATAAATTCCCGGGTAGTTTTGGCACGGGAACTATACAACTCCCGATTCAGCCGATCCAGTTCATCCGCAAAGGAATTGGTGATTTGGGCCGCCATGCGGGGGTCCTTATCAACGTACGTTATTTCCAAAAGGCCTTCCTCGGTCACCCCGAATTCTGCCTGCCGGTCTATTTTCTCCAGAATATCAACCGTCGAATTCAAATGATAGTAATCCTTGAGATTATTGACCGCGATCACCCGCTCGGCGACGCTGCGGCTTTTCAATATGCGGGCATAAACATCGGAAGGAGTCGCCCGAATCGGAAGAACCAGCCCTGAAGTAAGCGAAATCATATCCTCCGCGCCGCTCAATTGTCCAAGTTTCAATCCTTCGTCTTTGGGGGGAAGCAGGAGCGTGGAGGCCTTGTACCATTTGGGCAGAAGCAGTGCCACCACCACCGATATAATCGTTACAATTAATACAAAAGAGACAATGAATCTAATCCTGAGCGCAATCACCTCAAGAATTTTCCAGAAATTGAAATCCCTGTTATCCATATAATCAATTCGCCAAATTATCAATGGCCAAATAAGCCGCACCCAGACCACCCAAAATCAAGGAGATATCTTTCAATCTGTCCCAGGTGCTTTTTTTCTGCCGGTTTTCAGGTATTACGATTATATCACCATCATAAATTTCCGTACCGCCCGAGGCTCTTATTTTCATTCCCGAGGATTTGCGGATTACGTCGGCCGCTCTTTTTTCCGCCCCCTCGGCATATCCCCCTGCTTTCTTCACCAACGATCCCAGCTTCATCGTGGACCCCGAAAAATCAATCATCCCGGGTTGTCTGACCATACCAAAAACACCGGCCGCGCCGGTCAGCGCCGGGATAAAAATGGAATCTCCCGGCAGTATCTTTATCTTTCCGAGTTTGTCAGGGTAAAACTGTCCGATATCCAGAGAAACCGGCTGCCCGATAGCATTAAAGGCGAGATTATTGAGGTCGATACCCTTGAGCAACCGGGCGGTTCCCGATTCCTTACGAAACTGCGCCTTACGAAAGATGACGGCAGAGTGAATATCTCCCTTGGGAGCGAGCCCACCGGCTATCTTAAGAGCCGTTCCAAAATCCGGTTGATTTCCATACGGGTAACGTCCCGGGACCAATACTTCTCCGGAAATAGAATAATATTCCCGCTCCGGAATATCATGTTTTCGAACAACGATAATCTTATCTCCGGGTTGAATGACCATAGCAGTATCACTCGGAATTGTCGTCAGAATATGACTGTTCCGGAAGATCAATACCGAATCTCCCTGAAGCCCGGTCAGACCCAGGCCGAGATCAATCATCGTCCCCAGATTATCTCCCTCTCGGAATTCAAAACCTCCCGGACTCACCACCTCACCCGATAACTGCACAAAACTCGAGGAATCGGTAATCAACGGGAT
>JAPLUR010000075.1 GCA_026397505.1 Candidatus Zixiibacteriota bacterium | reverse complement strand
CACTGACACATTCCGACACCATGGCCGTATCCCCCGCCGACCAGTTCGGCCCGGGTCAGCCTCCCGGCCGTGTCATGCTCGGTGATAACATCAAAGCGGGCCGACTGCAGAATCATTTCCGGGTTTGAGGAGCGCTTGAAGACCCACCGGACACGGTCTTTGCCGAAAGTGTAGTTGCGTTCGGCGGTTTTCACGACCATTTCGGCCACCCGCCCGCCGGCGGTTCGGGAGGTCACTTTGATATCCAGAATATCGCCGATTTGTATTTCACCGCCTTGAGGTACGGCGCGGCCGGTTTGTCCCAGACCTCCTCGATATCATCGGTATACCCGCCGCAGGTGGAATGGTAATAGGCGTTGATAAGATTATCCTCATACTTGATAACGATACCGCGGGTGTCATCGACCGCCCTCGAAATAAGCTCATTTTCCACATCGGCGCCGTGATAGAGCTGGTCGGAAACATCCGAGCGCATATCGTACGGCTCTCCGGCATATTGCCCCAGATATCTCATGGAATAGGTGCGGGCGGCCACCGCCTGCGCTTTAATCGCCTCCAGGTCGGCCTCGGTCACTTTTCCGATTTCCGGCGGCACGACCCCTTTCAGGTAATCATCCATATGGAGGACATTAATCAGCTGCAGATTGACACCATGCGGAAGAATCCGAAACATCCCGCGATAATTCTGGCTCTGGTAACTGAGCAATCCGTTACCGTTGCGCGGCGTAATTATGACCTCATCGAAACGACCCTCAAGTCTGTCGCGGCGCATGGTGACGGTCAGGAGTCCTCTTTCAAGCGCGATGGTCACCGGCTGCGAGGAATAATAGACAAAGCTCTTGTCCCGCTGGAGGCATTCCAGTGAGAATGTCCCGTTACCCGAGACAGTAATTTCCGGAATGTCATTTTGCAGAAGCACCCGCACGAAGGGAAGCCGGACAAAATTGGCCTCGGACCCCTCGATAAGTTGCGGCACCGCCGTGCATCCCCAGATGATAATGGTTACAATCAGGGCCACGGTCGTGCGAATCACCGGCCGGATAATACGCATCAATTTCTCATTCCTTGATTCTTCCATTTTATCCCATCATCCATGAAGGTTGTACTATTCGTCCGGCGATCGTTCCGGTCCGGGCGCCGGTTACCTGTGTCAGACCCGAGGCCAGCGACCGGATGGCCATTCCGCCCATCAGGGCATAGCCGACCGCCTCCAAATAGTCGGGATTATATCCCAATTTGTCAACCGGCAGGATGACTATTCCGGGAAGATTTTCCGCTATCCTCGCAACCAGATACCGATTTCTTAACCCTCCCCCGAACAGGTACAGCTCGGAAAGATCGTATTGATTTATGAGACCCCGGACACTCGAGGCAATCGCAACTGCGGTCAGCTCCGCGGCGGTGGCCAGAATATCATCAGGTTTCAGTCTTAATCGTGATGCATAATCGATAATTTTCGCGACAAATGTTTCGCCGAATCTTTCTTTCCCGGTGGAGTGACCGTACTTTCCCTGAAGATATTTATCGGCCAGAAGCAGAGTCAGGAGTCGCTGCGAAATTTTCCCGCGGGCGGCGGCGCAACCATCCATATCGAATTTTCGCCGCAGATATTTCTGCGCCAGAAGGTCGAGCAGACTGTTGCCGGGGCCGCAGTCGCTCGCTTTCAGTTTTTCCGGGCCGGTTCCGGCCGGGAATAGAAAATAGTTGGCCATGCCGCCGATATTTATCAACAGGCGTGACCTACGCCGATTCGAAAACAACTGCCACATGGCATGACACGTAATAGGGGCGCCTTCTCCCCCGGCCGCTATATCGGCCTGACGAAAATCGGCCACCGTTACCAGTCCGGTTCGCTCGGCGATCGATTCGGGATGACCGAGTTGCAGGGTGCCGCTTTCTTTCTTTTTCCCGACCACTATTCGTCCGGGAAGATGCCGGACGGTCTGGCCGTGTGAGCCGATTAAATCAGGTCTGATTCTTTTCCTTTTAAGTTGCCGGCAGAATTCGGCCGCCTGCGCGCCATAGAAAATCCCCAGCTCGCGGTCGAGATGCACCAATTCGTCGATGGAGCCGATACGGTCATTGATGGCCGCATCGATCAAGCGCCGGAGCTTTTCCGGATACGGAACAGTATATCCGGCAATAAAAGATACTTTCGAACGTATCGAGGAATAATTGATTCGGATCGCGGCCAGGTCGAGACCATCGGCGGAGGTTCCGGAATTCAAGCCGATCGCTGTCAGATTTTTCTTTTTTAGGAGACTGGTTAACGTCATTTAATCAAATAACCGGTATGGTCAGCTTCGACTTAATACCGGAGATCCTATCTAATGAGGCTTCCAGGCGTTCATCCCTGATAATCCCTTTGCGATAAGCCTCTTTGAAGTAAGCGACCGCGGCACGCGCGGCCCGGAAATCTCTTCCGAACAGAAGCAGGTCATGCCCGGCCAGAAAGGCATTGAGCGCCCGTTCGGCGGGGCTGCCGAATCCTTCGGCCCCGAGCATCAGTAGGTCGTCGGTGACCACAATCCCGTCAAACTCCAATATCCCGCGCAGAAGTTCATCAATTATTTTTTTCGAAACCGTGGCAGGCTGCTGATCGATGGCAGGAAGAAGCAGATGGGTGGTCATGACCATATCGGCGCCGGCTCCTATCCCGGCTTTGAAAGTCAGCGCTTCGCGATTGATAAAAGTCTGGAAATCATAATCGGCCGAGGCGAGCGCCGTGTGCGGGTCGGTCTCGGCGGCCCCGAACCCGGGGAAATGCTTGAGGCATGAGAGAAGACCGACCTTGTTGGAAATCCTGATCGCCTTCTCGATGAATGGTATCACCCATGCCGGATTGCTTCCAAAAGAACGCCCCTCAAGGCATTTGTTTTCCTTATTGAGCCAGAGATCGGCCACCGGGCCGAGCACGAGATTGATACCGAGGGCGTGAAGATAGTACGCCGCCCGTGCAAAATGCTCCTCGAAGATATCGACATTTTTCTTTTTGCCGTACTCCGCCGGGGCGTTGAATTCCGCCGGCTTCCCCCGAAAACGGGAAACTCTTCCCCCCTCCTGATCGACCCCGATAAAAGGAACAATCGCCGACCGTGAGAGAATTTTCTTGATGCTCTCCTCGGCCAGGCTGTGCGGATTGCAGTTCTCTTCAAAGAGAATTACTCCCCCGATATTATCGGAAGCATAGAAATCGAGGAACTCCTCCGAGGGAGTCGCCGTGTCAAAACCGGTGAAAAAAAGTTGTCCTATTCGCTTCATCATATCAAATCACGCAGACAAGGTTTTTGCCTGCTCCCTTGGCGCGGTAGAGCGCCTGGTCGGCCACCGATAGCAGCTCTTCATGCGGCTTACCATTTTCAGGATAAGAAGTGATGCCGGCCGAAACCGTCACTTTCAATTCCGGAATATTGTCGCCGCCGCCGAATGAGGCGGCCTCGATCTGCTGGCGGATACGTTCCCCGATCCGGGCCACTTCAATGCGCGGTGTCTGTGGCAAAATGATAACAAATTCTTCGCCGCCATAGCGGCAGAAAATATCAACGTCACGAATGCATTTTTTCACCACCGAGGTAATACCTCGCAGGACAATGTTTCCGACTTCGTGGCCATAGCTGTCATTGAACTTCTTAAACCAGTCTATATCGAGCATAATCAGAGACAGCGGCATATTATAACGGGAGGCGCGCCGCTGTTCCTCTTTCAATTTCTCCGCAAAGTAACGATAATTATATATCCCTGTCAATTCATCGGTGATGGTCAATTCCTCGGTCTTGCGGTGGAGCAGGGCGTTGTCGATGGCCAGGGCGGCGGCGCGGGCCACCACCGCCAGCATCTTCTCATCCTTCTCCGTAAAAATTCCCGACAGCGGTGATTCCGCGGTAAGCAGACCGACCGTTTTGCCGTGCGCAATCATCGGCACGAGCATGACCGAGCGGGTATTGGTGCGCAGGGGAAGGTAGTCCTTGCGTCCGGCGATATCGATCACAGTCACCGATTCCCCCTGCTGTACCACGCGGTGAATCAGTTCGAGTCGCTGGCTGTCGACCGCTTTGAGATGGAAATTACTCTGCCCGCCGATATTTCTTCCCCGATAGATAAAATTTCCCCCGGGGCCGGTCAGGAGCAAGCCGCTGGCCGGATAGGCCAGAAGCGAGCCCATTATTTTCATGACTTCTTCGATAACGCCGTCGACATCCAGAATCCCGGCCAGCACTCGCGAGTTTTCATAAATCATCTCCAGGTGCGCCTGCGATTTTTCCAGCTCCGAGGTTCTTTGGTTGAGTGTATCAAAAAGGCTTAAAAGCCTTTTTTCGGATCGTCGGATATAGACTGAAACAAAGGATATTGCCAGAAGTATGAACCAGACAAACCCCATCCTCATCACCAGCGGAACTATAATGGTCGCCTGGAACTCCCGGGTGACAAGGAGAAAATAGGTTATGGTCACAATCCCGGCCAGGGTCGCGGAAATCGGCAGAGTCAGAATGTAGGCTGAAAAGGAAATGGTCAGATAGTACAAAATATAAAAATCAGAATTGAAACCGCCCGATAGATGAATCAATACCGAGGTAAAAATCAAATCAAAAATAATTATCGAAAGATACGGCTTTTTCAGGTCATATTTCCCCTTCTTGAGAAGGTACCAGAATATGGCCATTTGAATTAGAAAGGTCACCGAGAGAATCGAAAGGAATAGGAAATCGGAAAAAGAGGGTCTATCAAAAATAAGGAGCCAGACTATCCCGATGACCGTCAGCATCCGGGAAAGAAGAAATATTGAATCGACCCGAGGCAGTAAAGTCTTGCCTTTATCCTGAAATACTTTCATATTTTTCTCAAAAGGCGGGATTTCCCCCCGCCGAATTCCCAAAAGCCTTTCCGATAAATTATCGGCAAAAACGGGGCTTTATTTATTGAAACCTAACAGATTAGGAAGAAACAATGGGGCTGGGGCCGGCTCTGGGCTTGAGGATTGTTTTTCGCAAGGCCTGGCTTACCACTCCGGCCGCAAGGACCAATAGAACAATATCAGTAACTGCAAGAATGACATTTGTTTTCGGAATATACTCGGTCACCAGTGAATATCCCAGAGAGGCAATGGTTGTAACAACCATGATAACGGCCGGCACCAATGTGAACCAGCTTTTCCGGCCCGATAGGTTCAACCAGGCGGTCACCGCAATCAAAGTCAGGGCGGCCAGAAGCTGGTTACTGGCGCCAAAAACCGGCCAGATAAGCCGATACCCGTTGGTCACGGCCAGGAAAAACATCGCCACTACCGCCAGTCCCGAATTGAACCAGCAATTTTTCATGATGGATGGTTGGGTCTTGAATATTTTTCGCCAAAGCTCCTCAAAGATATAGCGGTTAAGCCGCACAGCGGCATCGAGCGTGGTCACCACAAACCCTTCTACCATCAGAATCCCGATAATTGACCCAAAGGCAACCGGGAGACCGAAGGCGCTCTTCATGAGATTCCCGACCGCGAGAGCAAAGGCCAGAATCGGATTTCCCTGCCCCTTGATCGGCCAGACAATGCTCATATAGTCACTGCTTTTGAGTGAGGATGACACGACCAGAACGACGAGCACCGCCAGGATCGACTCCAGTAGCATACCGCCGTAGCCAATCACTTTCGCCTGCGGCTCCCGGGCCAACTGTTTACCGGTGGTGCCTCCAGCGACCAGCGCGTGAAAGCCGGAAATAGCTCCGCAGGCGATGATGATAAAAAGCATCGGCCAGACTGGCCCCTGGAATTGATTTCCCTCGGAAAGGTTGAACATCGGCATGTTGGTCGTCACGCCGTTTATGCCCCCGATAATAATACCGGCCGCGATCGCGGCCAATCCGGCATAGAGAATCTGGACATTTATAAAATCGCGCGGCTGCAGAATCATCCAGACCGGAAGGCCGGAGGCGAAAAGGACATAAACAGAAAGAATAATCATCCAGACCAGCCCCGGCATATTTACCGGTAATTTAAAACCGATATATATCGAAATAAAGCAGACAAATGCGGCCAGGAGAAAGGAAAGGAAAGTCTTCAGCCCTTTTTTGAAAATCAGAAATCCCAGAAGCGGGGCCGCCAGCGTGATAATGATGACCGAGGTCGAGGCGATACCGCCTATTATGCCCATCTCTCGGCCATCGACAATTCTGGTCTTAAGCAGTGTCTGCCCCGGCTCCAGATCCAGCCGTTCAACCGGCCAGATCGAAGTCAGGGAGATGGCGGTCAATGACAGAAAAGCCGAGGTGACCAGTATCAGCATGATAGCCGTAAAGATGATAAACATCAGGAATCCCGAATCTCCCAGGGCCTTGCGGGCTATCTCGGCCATGGAGCTTCCTTTCTCGCGGATTGAGGCAAAGAGAGCGGTAAAATCATGCACCGCCCCGAAGAAAATTCCCCCCAGCACAATCCAGAGCCAGGCCGGCCCGACCCCATAGAGAATCCCCAGGGTCGGCCCGATTATCGGCCCGGCGCCGGCAATGGCCGAATAATGATGCGCAAAAAGCACCGGCAGGCGGGTCGGGACAAAATCAACACCATCATTGAACTCTACCGCCGGGGTTGGACGCTCGGGGCTGATACCCAGCCTGGAGGAAAGATAGCGGCCGTAAAAACGATACGCCAGGAAGAATAGAACCAGAGCAAGCAGAAGCAGATAAAGTACATTCATTGCAAATTTCTGTTGCTAAACTATTACAGTTTTTACATTATACATTCGATATTTCGGCAAGGCAATATATTTCCGGAAGGGAACACCAGAAACTTCAGGGATGAACAGCCGTAGTATATTATAGAATGGATTATTGATGAATTATATGTTATCCAGACGAAAACTCCTCCCGCTTGCATTATCCCTGATGCTGATAATAACTTTTCTTCCCATTTCGCTTTTCGGCTCTCAGTTTCTTGCAAAACGAACGGTCACTATTCCTCAATCGGATACTCTTGATGATGATATCTATATTTTTTCCAACTACGGCAAAGCCAACGGCCGCGTCAACGGTGACCTTTCCGCTTTCTGCTACGATATCAATCTGGTCGGTGAGGTGGGCGGAAACGCCAACCTGGGCGGCTATCGGGTCGACCTGCGCGGCAAGGTCGAAAAATCGGCGCGCCTTGTCGGCAGCATACTGAATGTCAACGGCGACATCGGCGGCAGCCTGATTATGCTGGGAAACGAGATGAGTGTGGGCGAAAAAGCGCTCATCAAACGGGATCTATCCTGCGCCGGTCAAAGTGTCACTATCGACGGCAATGTTGGGGGAAATCTGAATGTCTCCGCCGCCCGCGTCGTCATCTCCGGAACGGTCGAGGGGAATGTCGATATCACCGCGGATAAATTGCTGATTGTTCCTCCGGCCGTTATCAAAGGGACGCTCCATTATGTTTCCAGAAATGAGGCGACGATTGAAAACGGCGCCACGATTCAAGGAGAGAAAACCTGGAACCTCCCCGAAGAGAAAAAAGAAGAAGCCGAGGGATTCCCCGTATTCACGGTAATATTGAAGATCTTCCTTTTCCTTATGGCCCTGGTTACCGGTTTGATACTGATGCTCCTCTTCAAAGAACATACGCGGGAAGCTTCGGTGCAGCTGGAATCCAACTTCTGGGTCACTCTGGCGATCGGCTGTTTGACTTTTCTGATTTGCACCGCCGGCGCGATTGTTTCTTTCCTGGTTCTGATCGGGATCCCGATGGGGATGTTCCTGATCAGTGTGGGGATGATTCTATTTTATGTCGGCAAGGTTTATGTTTCAATTACGCTTGGCCGGTTGATACTGAGATTGTTCAACCGGACCGGGACTTCTGCCTTATTCTGGGAATTTCTGCTCGGATTAGTCGTTCTGACCATACTTTTCCAGGTGCCTTACCTGGGATGGATGATTTATATCGTGACTATCCTGCTGGGCATGGGGGCGGCCGTGGCCGCCTATTTTGCCGTCACACGCCGATACAAAGCGGCCGCGCATGCGGTGACACCGACCGCCTCGGCGCAAATCTAATTCGCATAAAATCTTCGTGTTGTGGGCGGCAGATGTCCACATCTGCCCCGGCGTATTTTGATGCGCCGCCAGCAAATTTGTCGGGTTTCTCACTTGTTCACTTAGTTCACCATTTCGGAACCCGACCTACCGATCTGGGTGGTCAGAAAGTGAAGATGAATACTCCTCAATTTATCTTAGGTCTCGGTTTTTAGTGGGATCAGTTATCGGACGGCCCATTGTTGCAGTATGGCAGGGTACGAGCCCTGCGCTCGTGCCATTCTTCCGGCCTTTGCGCGGCAGCAAAAGGTGACCTGGGCATTTATGCTGATGTTGTAAATGCGTGCCAGAAGATCATAGGCCGGGCCATAATCAGGTGAGTATTTGATGGTGCGATAATAGAATTCCTTGGCACTTGCGAAGTCATTGTTCATCTGCGCAATCCTTCCAAGACCAAAATTGAATAAAGGGTAGGTTGGAAATAATTTGATTCCTCTTTGGTATACAGCCTGCGCCTTCTCTACTAAACCCGTTTCCAAATAACATCGCCCAAGCATGTCAAACGCGCCCAGAGGGAACTCTTGTGAGGCTCCGGTTCTCGATCCGGTCACATTAGACTACTATCAGCGGAAGTTATTGGTAGACAATCGGGTGTGAGTAAAGCCGAGTCTCAGTCTGAACGGGGTTGGCGACATCTGTCGTTCATTTACTGTCATGTTCTCGATAGTCCAGATGCACAGCGGCAGTGTGGTTGTCGCGAAACACCGGGTTGTTAGGCATCGTATAGGTAGGGAGAATGCAGTGTGAGTTCCTGCGGGAAACCGATTGAGGACGTGGAATGAAGTTGCTGGATATAAGAAGAGAGGTCAGCGGCACACTTTTGTTGTGCCTGCTTGGCTTATTCTCATTCGTCGGTTGCCAATCGCAAAGCTCGCGGGATTCGTCCGGTCCACTGCCGTCTTCGGAAGTTCATTTTGAAGTTGGAACAAGCGCCTGCGACATCCCCTTCAGGATCGTTGACAACAACATGTATGTTACGATACGAATCAATGACTCGGTCGAAGTCGAGGCAGCTTTTGATTCTGGTCTTCCTTTCAACGGCGTATTGATCATTGACTCAGCAATAGGCGACAAACTAGGGCTAAGGTATGTTGGGAGCACACCATTGGGCGGAGCCGGCGACGAGTCCTCGGTGGCCGATATAGCTCTGGGTGCCACGATCTCCGTTCCGGGCGTGTCCTTCAGGGGGCAGCAGGTACTTGTGGCAAGAGACACAAAGAGATACAAGAAATGGCTCGCTGGTGCAGTCATCGGAGGAACATTGTTAAACTCCTGTGTTGTGCAAGTCGATCATGAGAAATCTCTGCTTCATCTTCACAGGAATGGATCGTTCGACTCACGCACTGCCGGGGAAGTGCTCGATATTACGTACTCGCAGGGTATCCCGGTCGTCGATGCAACGCTGGAACACAAGGGGAACTCGTCCGCGCGAGTGAAACTGCTGGTTGATACCGGCGCCGACGTTCCGTTTTCTCTTCATTCCTGTGATGGATTAGGAGTACAGCCGCCTGCAGATGCCCCGAAGAGTTATATCTCTGAAGGCATCAAAGGAGATGTAAACGGTCAGTGGTTCAGGATTGACGCCATTCGTATCGGTTCCTTCAGGCTGAACGGTTGTGTGGTTGCATATCCTTCAGAGGCATTTGATGATGTGAAAACTTCTCTCGGGCAGAATGGGTTCTTTGGCCTGGGCGGCCAGCGTCGCTTCACCGTTACCTTTGATTACCCACACTCGCGAATCTACCTGAAGCCGAATTCCCGGTTCAATGATCCGTTTGAGTTCAACATGGCCGGACTTGTACTGCGAACGCTTCGAAGCGGAGCATGGGAAGTCATGGACGTCCTCCCGAATTCTCCCGGCAGTGCCGCGGGCATCAGGAAAGGGGATGCGATAGTTGCCGTCGACGGCCGGAACAGCTCCTCCATTTCGTTCACGGAAATGGAGCGCATGTTTGCGCGGGAGAACCAGCCAATGCAACTTTCTATCAACCGTGACAACCGTATTCTCCGCGTGAAGTTGATCCTGAAGCGAATGATATGAATGGGGAAGGGCCACATTGAACCGGTAACTCACCCAACGGGTGGGAATTTTAATAATCCAGCATTGCTTTGATTTCCATCCAATTGCCCCATAAACCCCTCTCCCCCCGGGAGAGGGGCCGGGGGTGAGGGATTACAAAATCCACATCGATCCGATGGTGATTTCGCCAGCCCCCCTCTTATAGAAAGAGGTTTATCATTATGCCCGTTAGCCGGCAACATCTTCCAGCCGACCGCCCCCATGGTCCTGAATATGACCCTTATCCCTTGACCTATTATGTTCGCGCTCTTCAACTTCCATATCCTCAAAATCGGGATCGCTATCTGGCACCACTTATCAACCAACTCCCTCTTGGCTACTTGTGTAATAATGCCAAGACCCACAGCGACTTAAATGAGTCGCGCCAAAATCCCACACGCCCTAAGAATGTCCGCCAAAAGAAGAACAAACCCATTTCCGGCGACTCCTCCCAATCCCCCCAAGCCATTCTCCGCCAGAAGAATATCGGGAATAAATCAGGGTCTAAAAAGAGATGAAAAATTTAGTAAAGCAAAGCCAAAATTGGCCATCATTATGGCACACAAGCAGTTCCGCTGTTTTTCTTTGGCTTCGCTCCCTTTTCCATTCCCCCTCAAAAACCGTAATTCGTTATGGCAGAATGCATTCTCGGATTCAGCATGATCGTATTGTTGATAACCCTAACCGCACTGCGACACGTGGCGGGAAATGTCTGAGGTTACATGGCATAAAAAAACCCCGATCTGAAGCATTGCACTCAGACCGGGGGAATTTTATCAGAAATCGATTTTACTTCGGTTCGATCAGGAATATCCGCCCATCGGGAAAATCAACTTTCACCGCCATCCCGCGGCGAAGATTATCGGCCGATATTTTCAGCGGCGGCACAGTCTCGCCGGCCATAAGATCGGTCACCTTCACCTTGGCCGAGGAGATGCCAACCTTCCTCAAATCCACCCGAATGATAACCTCACGGCTGGAGGTGTCGCTGATTGACGAGAGTTCACCCGGAGGAGGACAAACCATATACAGAACCGCCCGCTTCTCGCCTTTGTTGATTTCCATGTCAATCGACGGATCGGAGCAGTACAGATAGGAGGTGAATTCATTTTCCACCATGAGCGACTCGAAGAAAGTCATTTTGGCATGGTCGCCGCCGGAGGCCAGATTGAAAGAAAATAGATAAAACACTCCTTTATAGCGCGATGAAGCCACGCCGACAGTTTTCTTATTGGCGGTCGCCAGTTTCTTGACTTTGGAGTCGGTTGAGAGAATATGTCCATAGATGTAGGAGGTAAACTGGCCGCTTTTCAACTTGACCGTTTCTATCCCACTGCCCAGCGAAGTTTTGATTCTTCCCAGTTGCTGGCTAAGAATCTGACACTCCCGGAACTGCTCGTCATACTTGGGCATCAGCCCGCAGGCAATGACATTGACCCCTTTCTTAAGAAGTTCGATAATCGCCTTTTGCTGTTCAGCCGGCATGAATTCGGCCATGGGAATGAACACCAGGTCATACTTGGCGAGAGCATCCGGATCAAAAGTCTCCCGGATATCATAATCGAGCTTGAGACGGGCCAGATCCCGACAAAACCCGGTGGCCGAGTCGGTCAAAAGCGATTCAATATATTCAAACTGCTTGGGGTGATCCAGAAGCCGCAGCCACTGATACTGACGATTGCCGACGACGCAGATCTTCTTGATGCTCTCTAATTCGTTGAGCTTGATGTTGAGTATGGCGGCATTGAAAAGCCTGATAACCTCGTACCCGGGGGAGATGGTTCCATCCTTGGCCAGAGGGGCACCATACCAGTGGTCGCGATCAACAAACATGTAATAGTTGAACCCCTTGAAACCGGCCGCCAGACCGGCCACAAGATAAAATCGCCGCAAACCATCAGGATAGTTCTGCGGCGCCACCTGCAGTTGCCGCTCGGTCGCCGGTGAGCCTGAAACAAACGATGAACCCCAGGCAAATTTATATTCACCCTTGAGGTATCGCCCCTTCTGAATCTGATCAAAATAGCTTCCCTCAGGAAAAACATTGGTTCCCATCATACTCTCTTTTTCCTTGGAAACCAGGTCAAAGGCCGGAAGCAGGTCGCCGCGGCGGAAATAGAGGGCGTGGAAAAAGAGCGGCTCCACCGTATAGGACTTGAATATATCCTCCATGGTGGACAGATAAATCCGGAGCATATGCTCGCGGAATCGGAACCAATCAAAGGCTTTGGGAAGATCCTTCATGTCAAGATTGGAGAAATTCCGGGGTGGTTCGACCAACTGAAAACTCTCGTTTTTTTCCTTATAGACAGAATTGAGTTTCTTTATATCCTCATACCGGTTCTGCAGAAATTCCGGGTAATACTGCACCAGAACATCAGGATTATAATCGGCGGAACCGGGATCCAGATAGCGTCCATAGGAGGTCTCAAAATCCAGCTCGATCATGAATATCGGACCGCGCGGATGGATATAATTTTTGGTTGTCTCAATAAAAGCCTTGAAATAATTCCTCAGGAAATGCTGATAATGGGGGTGAAGGTAACTCGGGAGATATCCACCCGGAACGCCGGCATCATCATTAAGTTTCAATTCCTGTCCTTTGGAATCCCGGGCAAAAATCTGCAAATCCGAAAATAAGAACTGGGGCAGCCCCCCGTTGGGCCATTGACCTGAAATCCACGGGCCAGGCCGCAAAATCACTTTGAAACCAAATTCCCTGGCCAACTCGAGAAAAACAATCAAGTCTTTGCGAGGATCGATAAATCCCGAAAAATCAACATTCTTGCTGGCGTCCTGATGCAAGTTCCATGGAACAGATGACGACAGAATGCGGAATCCGGCTTTCTTGATTCTTTCAAAGCAGATTGACCAGTATTTTTTGTCAACTCGGAAATAGTGCATCTCCACCGCAAAGGGGTAGAAAACATCCTTTCCGATTGTGAACCTGTTATCAGCGACTCCTAACATATAAAACCTTACGTTACATAGGGTTACAAGGCCAGCGGCCTTTCCGATCGGTCTCTAATCTTAATGAAAATGGATTGATAAGTCAACAAGTTTTATCGCTGATTTGTCATTTCAGCAGAAAGCTATTAGGGCATGTCACGTAATAGATTAATACACAAGAAGTTATATCATATGACATCGAAATAATGGAATTAGGACTGGGCCAGATATTTTCACCATCACATAATCCATTATTATTTAATGACTTATAGCGATAATTTCGTAAAGTTGAGACCGCTCTGGGAATGCTATGAAAATCAATGCCTTAAAAAAACCCCCGCCATATTCCGGCAGGGGTTCCAATATTCGTATGAAATTAGCCTATTTGAGCATCATCATCTTCTTGGTGCTCTGGAATGAGCCGGCCTTTATTTTATAGAAATAGATGCCGGAAGTAACCGCGCTGCCATTATTGTCTGTCCCGTCCCAGGTAGCTGACCAATAGCCGGCCGGGAGTTCCTTATCAACCAGCGTCTTGACGACCTGTCCAAGGACATTGTAGATGCTGACATTAACCATGGAAGCGGTCGGAAGAGCAAAGTCGATCACAGTTGACGGGTTGAATGGATTGGGGTGATTCTGATCGAGAGCAAATGAGGTCGGAAGATTGGGCTGGTTCCGATCCCGAACATCGTTGGGGCCCATCATCGGCCAGGAGACGCTGTCGAATACAGGAAATGGCGGAATGGATTCATCGAAAACCCAATCGTAAACGAGATTTTTGGCATATCCCTGCTTGACCCAGAACTTTCCGGCGGTGGAATTGACATGGAGGGTAAATTTGAGAATCAATAATTCGCCCGGACCCGGAGGATAGCCAACAAACGCTCCGACACCGGTAAAGTTATAGATGTCACCCATTATGGTCCTGATGGTGGTATCGCGAAGGCTAGTGTCGATGGCGTTGGGCAAGATGGTGGTGTCAATAAAAACATCATTAGTTAGATCGCCATCCCAGCTTTCGGCATAGGTTATTTTGAAAATATCAAAAAAAGCCTTGAAAGCAGTCTGTGGGGTCAGAGCGGTATCGCCCCAGGTAACGTTGGTCAGGCCGTCTGTGCCGGAAAACAGGAACGGGCTGGACCAAGTAATGCGGGCATCTGTGCCGCCGGCATTGGTCGCATAAATGTTGATTTCCAGAAGTGAATCGGGATAGATCTTCCAAGTGCCGCCGTCATTGACAGCACCCGGGCCCGAGATATCAGCTCGGAATGTCAGCGTTCCATAATTCTGTCCAAAAGCTTCCACCGAAAAGAGAAGCAGGAAGACAGCTGCTACGAGAATAATCACATTCTTTCTCATTTTTCTACTCCTATGGTTATTTTCATTTCTTGGCTATGCAATCCTAATCGGGCCGCAGACCGTTTGAGGAATCTTCACTCTTTCCCTCCTTGTCAAATGGTCGGCAAATCCCTTCATGCTAAGGATTGGAGCCTTTTACAATCAGGGAAGCAACAGGACTGAGAATGCCTGTTTCGCAAACCTCCATGCACAGTATCCTTCTTCCCTGGCGCATACTAAATAATTAGCAAAAGGCTTTTCTCTCCACCTCCTTGATAAACTTTTTTTATCAATTTTCGACAAATCTTCTTTCTCATAGTCCCGCAATTATAAAAATAACTAATCAGCGAGTCAACAAAAAAATCCAGTCCTTTTTGGCCCGGGAGGAATGGTTCCTCATTGCGGCGGCGGCGGTCCTCCCTTATACAGGAAATTGATGAGATAAGTTACATCGCTGATATTTATGGTTCCGGAGTCGTTAACGTCACCGGTATAGGGATCCGGTGCCGGGCCGCCCTTATACAGGAAATTGATAAGATAAGTAATATCCTGAATATTCCTGTTTCCGTCACGGTTGGCATCGCCCCGCTGATAAACGGCAAAATAGACTTTACCGGCCTTGAAGACAGGAATATAATCTCCGTAGAGCGATTCGAGCTTAAGCCGCTTACCATTGACATTGGCCGTATCAATTGTAATCATCTCATTGATATGGACGGTTGCGGTATCGGAAATGTAAAGTTTTAAGATCGTTCCGGCTCCCGGTTTAAGATAGCTTGAACCGGTAGTTAGATTGGTGCGCAAGCTATAGGAATACCTTAGTCCGATGGGGTCAAAATCGACTCGTTTGACCTCTGCGAAATAGGAAGCCCTTGTGCCTACGACCGAAACAGAATCCAGATTGACATTGGCGGATCCGGTAATCGTGAAGGGAAATATTATTGATTTTTCCTGAAAGCGATTACTGAGATAAACCGTAACGACCGCCTGCGACGTCGCCGGAACCGCCACCGAATCAATTTTCATGGTGTCGGCCGTCACGACCACCAGATTCTTGAGCACCTCCGTCACCGTTCCCTTGGGTGCGGTAATGGTCATGGTCGGCGAATAAACGCCGGGGCCCATATAGGTGTGGCTGGGATTTTGTATATCGGAGACGCCGGCATCACCGAAAGTCCAGTTCCAGCTGGATGGGGTAACCGGCGATAAGTCGGTAAAATTGACCGCCAGCGGCGCCGGGCCGAGCAGAATCGGACCGGCCGAGAAGGACGCCACGGGGAAAATCGATAACGACGAGCAGGCGTTAATCCGTCCAGCACCAAGCATCCCCAGATAAAGAGGGTTAAGATAATCTATCGTATCGGCATGATAGAGAATAATAGTATCAATCTCGTTTCGTTTTAACTGCGGCATATGCGATTTAATAAGGGCCGCCAATCCGCAAACCATAGGCGCCGCCATGGAGGTTCCATAGAGGTTGCCGTAGGTCGGTGTATAATGATAGGAATAAGTATTATAGATATTTTCTCCGGGAGCGGAGATGTCCACCCAGGAGCCATAATTAGAAAAACCGCTCTTGCGATCATAACCATCGGTGCTGGCCACCGATATGACTACATTCCCTGTGCCATAAGTGTAATAGTCGAGAAAATCGCCATTGCCGATACCATCGTTTCCCGCAGCGTGGGCGATTACCACACCCGAATCCGCGGCACGATTGACGGCCGCCCGCATGGCAGGACTGTCCTGAGAACCCCAACTGCAATTTATAGCGGTCGCCCCCATCCTCACCGCATAATCGATTCCGGTGGCACAATTGGCCGTATTGACATACCCGTTTTCAACACCGCCGTCATTGGCCGAACCGCCGACACGGATACACATAATACGCGGCCCGCGATACGGCCCTCGGCCGCCGCCCCAGCCACCGCCAATCCCGGCGCCGCCGGTAGCATTATTGGTGGTTGCACCGGCTATCCCGGCACAATGGGTGCCGTGACCGTTAAAATCTTTGGGATCCGTATCAGGCGTGCCGCAATCCTCACCCGACCAGCAACTAATGCCGGAAAACCCGCTAAAAAAATCATATCCGATCAGGTCGTCGGCAAGTCCGTTGCCGTCGTCATCAAGGCCATTGAGGTCATCAATATCATAAACCACTCCGTCACTATCGATATCTTCGCCGGGATTGACCCAAATTTTATCGATCAGGTCAGGGTGACCATAAAGGACGCCGCTGTCAATTATGGCGATTTTGGCCGTATCGGAACCTTTCTCGCTGTCCCATGCGCAGGGAGCCATGATCTTGGGCATATACCATTGAGAACCATAGTGGGTATCATTGGGAATAACCGAAAGAGGCACGGCAAAGACCGGCGCAACGGTTCGAACATTCGGATTCTGCGACAGGGCGCTGATAATTGTATTGATATCGACATCCTCGGGAAAACTCAGTTCATAGAATCGCGACATATCCTCGCCGGTGGCGAATACTTCTTCGCTCTTCCGCCCGGGGAAAATCGGCTGGGCTTCCTGAACCAGATATCGGTCCAGAACCATATCCAGGGAGGGAACTCCAAAACTGACCCGGCCGAAACCCTTGGCCACCTTGCGGGTATCAACGCTTTTCTCAAATTGGACTTCCAGCCGTCCTTTTATGATAAGAGGGCGGGCATCCTTCTGCGGGCCGATAACGTCGGCAGGAAGGGCCGCTGCTCCCAGAAATAGAAGGAACAGGAGCATAATTGCGGGCGGAAACATGCGATAGTTGAGCCTCATTTTGGCCTCTCATATTTTAAACTTAAATACATTTATTTCAGCACCATCTATATTTCATCGGTTTTTTTCGGCGTCATTAACTTTCAGCTTCATCTTTTCATAACAGAGTTTCCTCTGCTCCGGTTTCATAATCCAATCATAATCTTTTATATCGGACAAATGTCCGCGAGGCTGACCGGCGGTAACAGAGTATTCCTCCCCCCCCACTCTACCCCTTTTTGCCCCGGAGCTAACCCCCTTAATAAAATTCAGGAAGCTATCACGAAGATAGCTTCCCGAATTTTTCGATCTCAAAAACTACCGGATCACATTGGCCCGCAAATAGGAGCAGGTCCGCTCTGATACAGGAACTTGATGAGATAAGTCACATCAGCAATGTTGGTTATCCCATTACCGTTGGCATCCGCTTCGGGATACTTGCCAACGCCGCCCTGACAAGGAGGCTTGGGACCACTCTGATACAGGACCTTGATGAGGTAAGTAACATCCGCAATGTTGACGATGTTATTATGGTTGACATCGCCGGCCTTGACACAGCAGGTATTAATGATATTGATCTGAATCACCCGGAAGCCGGAATCTTTTCCGTCACTGGCTGTCACCGTAATGTAGTAAGTGCCAGCCGGCGTGGGTGTTGGCCAGCTAAAGGTACCGGAACCATTGTTGTTATCGGTAAAGGTCGCCCCCGCCGGCAGACCGGTTCCCACCATGGTCAAGCCGCTTAAAGGACCATCGGGATCAAGACCATAGACAGTAAAGGTCAGCGGAGCATTCACGATGCCGATTTTTATACCAGGATCGATCACAATCGGCGCCATGTTGAACCGATTCTTCCACCACTGCTTGGCCTTGTCGATAGTGGCTTTCAGACCAGCAGCGCCATTGTTACGCTCGGTGGCGATAATCTTGATCCAGACCAACGTATCGTTCACACCCAGGTTCTTCTTGCCGTAGTAAGCAACCATGTTCAGATCCTGATACAGCGAATCCTCCATGGTCGGCTTAGTCGATAGCCAGGCCTGATAACCGCTGAAAGTATTCAGCTTGTTATACAGCTGCTGCGGCACGAAGTTGCCGGTCGGAGCAACCCAGTCAGGGTTAATGTGGGTATATAAACCGGTGATGTTGGGGAACAAATCGCCTGCTCCGGTAATCGGCAGTTTGTAACCGTTGAGGTAAGCAAAACCGCCGGCGCGATTATTGGCCAGCACACAGTCGTTGTTAGGCAGACTGTCCGGGCCGTATTCGCCGCCATAGCACCACATCATCTGACGCGTGGCATCGTAATCAGAGCCGTTTTCCACACCCGAGTCGGAGGGAATGTCCCAGTCCATAAGCTCGCCGATCATCAGGTTGCTGTAAGCCACACCGCTCTTATTGACGATTCTTATTTTCTGGATAAGGAAGCTGCAGGTATCGGGATGCAGAGGCATCCAGTACTCGCACTCAACACCCATTCCGGAGTCCTTGGTAAGGAACTGGCCGGTGTAGGCATACTGGTAGTCTGGATGCGTGGTGGAATCGACCACAAGACCCTTCATGGGACGGAAGCCGTCGTTATCCAGCCAGTCGGCATCAAAGATGTAGGAGTTCAGAATGGTGTCGCCGGGGAGAGCGCCCTTGGCGCGAAGAATAAACGGACTCGCGTCATAGAGGTAGACCAGGGAGTTGTCATCCCGACCAGTCCCGTTCAACGTCGTATCGCAATCATTAAAGAAATTCATGTTGAAGCCGTCAACGTTGTTGAGGCCCTGATTGGCGCGGCCAAGATTACCCGCATTGTTAAGCACAATCCGCTTGCAGGCCGTTCTGATACTGGCCCACTCGGGGAACTGAACCGTGTCGGCAACAATCAGACGAATCAACAGAGTATCCGGCGAAGTCGGAGCGTCGGTTACAAACTCGATGAAACCTACGCCAACCGCCGGACCGGTGGTTATCGCACCACCCTTGTTCAGATTGACTGTCGCATTGACAAAGTTAGGAATCAGATGCGAAACAGTCCCCGGAACACCGGAGATACCCAGCCAATCCAGACCGGCATGAGTGGTCTTAACAACATTGACCGCATTGATATGCAGAACGGCGTTACCAATGTTTTCCAGCTTGAGGGTTGAGTCAAGTTGGACACTCGGTTTCGTCCAGGCCGGGTCAACAATACGGGCCGGGCTGAAGCTCAGCAACGGATTGGGAACCGGCTCAATGCACGGCACGCGGAACCATTTCATCTGATTAAATGTCCAGACGCCCTGATCCTGCACGCAGCCGCCCGGATATTTGTCCTGAACGTAGAAGACGTCAAGGTACATATTCCCGGTATAGCTGCCCGAGGGGTCAACAATCGGAATACCGGTCCAGGTGCCACCGGTCTTATTCATACCAAAACGGGACATCGAGGGCCACACTTCGGAGCCGCAGATAGAGAATCCAGGCGCAACACTAACAGTGTCGCAATGAGGCGTCCGCGTATTAGTCAGGTTGCGGGCCAAATCCCAGTTCAAACCACCGTTGTCTGAAACGGAAATAAAGAGTTCGCCGTTGGCCGAACCGGAGGAGTTATTGGCCGTAAAATTCGATTGATGACAGTCGTTGGTAATACCGTTGAAATAATCGTTATACATTACAAAGAGGGCGTAGAACTTGCCGGCGCACTCCGAAATCTGCATCTTCGTGATACTCATTTCGTTCCAGGCGCCGCCAAAGCAACCATCGTCCGCAAGGACCCAGTTGGCATCCTTGATGGTACGAACGATGCTGCCTTCGCCCCAGTGGAACAGACGGCTGCCGAAGAAGGCTCTCCAGACACCGCCCCCCTCGGGACCGTATTCGCGGGCATCCCAGATAATGTGCAGCTTGTCATCGGTGCCGATCAAAGCCGACATATCGGTATGAGCCAGCCAGCCGGCTTTGGAAGAGTCAAACTGGGTGACGTTGACTTTCGGGCCCCAGGTGGCGCCCATATCGGTCGACATCATGTAGAAAACATCGTTGACTCTCTGGTTGCCGCCGCGCTGAATCGACTCGCCATCGCCCATTATGCCGGGATAGCACATCAACCAGCACAGCGCCACCTTGCCGCTGACGCGGGAGGCGGTGACGGTCTGGGCAATGTCGTTAACCGTGTCAACCATCATCGGCGGATAATCCCAGGCACCAACGGTATCGCTTCCCACTCTGCGGAAATAAACGACAAACTGCGCGTTGATGCCATTCTTGGTCTGCTGTGAGAAAGCGTGGGTGACCGTGTCACCATCCCAGACCTGATATTCCATCGAGGGCCAGATATAGCGCTTCTCGTCCAGCGGATCGGCAAAGTAGTTCATCGTGCTGTCCGGAACCTTACTTCTGTAAGGCGCAAAATAGCAGGTGCCCTGATCGTAATCATACCAAATGGTGGTGGCATAATCGGCGGCCGCGCCGGTCTCTTGGTGGTGGTTGGCCAGAACCACTTTACCTTCGGTATCAACATCCAAAGTCACATAACCGGAAGTATTATTTAGAATGGCGTGAACATCGCAACCGCCGCTATCGGAAGCACCCGCCTGGGCAAAATCCCCGATGCCGGCGTCATAGGCCTCATAGCCGGTCCGACGATTTTCACCCAGCGTGGTCGAGATCTGTTTCATCCAGGCGAAGTGAACCACCTGGGCTCCGCGCCAGTCAACCTCGCGGCCCATTCGACCGTTATGCTGATAATCATAAGTTGTTACGCCAATCCTGATACCAGGGGCGTATCCCATCGCCTGATCAAAACCAAGGCTCGCCGCCGCGGGGGCTTTACCGGAAATAACTGAAACCGGGGCCTCAGCGCCAGCTATTTTGGAAAGGGGAGCCTGATTGATCGGAACCACATTCAGGGCCTTATTCTTATCGGAAGCTTTCATGCCAAATGAAGAGGCTGCAAGAAAAACAACGGCTAACAAGGAGATAATGAAAATCGCCGATAATTTCCTTGTCATTTCTGTGCTCCTTTCAAAGCATTTTTATTTAAAATTCCCAACTTATTCCCTAAACTCATTCCATTTATAATTCTTGAACAAATTTAGGTATCTCAAATATTAAAAACAGTTCCCAATCATCGAAACTGTCCATGGTCTACCAGGCCATCACCTCCCTTCAATACACCTAATTTCATACCTGAAATTCTGGGACAATTGTACTCTGTCTTAAGTCAGTTAAGCTAATTTTTTGCGGCGCATGTGGTAATCGCCGAAGTAGTTCCCGCCAAAGATATTACAAGTGATTAAATTTGCCAAATAATCGGTCCTCAATAGTTGCGTCTCAATAGTCAATGCCGAGTATATTCAGCAAGTGAGGTCAATTAAAGGACCTTAACAGCAAGGTCAAATTTCTCATCCATCCAAAAACTCTGTAGCACAAATATAATACAGATTATTGACCGGTTTGTCAAGTGATTTTAGCAATTTTTATCAGGTTCTTTCCAGACCCTAACATTATGCCCCATAAAGTAAAGGCCGCCTGATAGGCGGCCTTCCAGAGCGAGTTGTTTTATTTGGTTGTCGGGGGCGGAGGACCCTGCTTATAGAAGTAGTTAATCAGGTAGGAAGCATCGCGAATATCCAGAGCTTCATCAAAATTGACATCGGCCGCCTCCTGCAATACCGGCGCCCGGCCACCCTTATATAAGAAATTGATAAGAAACATCACGTCCATGGCATCCAGACGGCTGTCCGAATTGGCGTCACCCCGGAGGAATTCCACCGGCCGATAATGCGTGATCAGGGTATCGGCGGCGCCGAGCGGATCGCGAACTATGAACATAACCCTGAAAACACTCCCCAACTGGCTAAAGTTGGGCTGGTAACGATAAAGGGCGGCCCCGTTCCCCGAATCGGTGAAAGTGGCATAGGCAATGACATTATCGGCGGTTATTACCATCGGGTCCAAATCACCATCCTTGGCCACCAGGTGCTGATTGAGTGTCTGGCCGATAACAACCGCCTGAGTGTCCGGCAGCGTGGTCGTGAAAATCGGCCGCTGATTGCCGGCATCAATAACGGTTATGTTGACAATGGCCGTATCGGTCGCCAGCGAATCATCGGTGGCAATAAACCGCACCGCGTAAATCCCACTCTGGGTGTAATCGGGATAAAACCGGAAGTTCTTCACATCGGGAAGAACGCCGGTGAAAACGGCGTTGGTCGGAAGATTTTCCACCCGAAGAACCGGCCGAGTCCCGTCGCCGTCGGAGGCATAAACATTGAACCTGAGGGTATCACCCTCAATGACGGAAGTATCACGGAGAGGGGCAATGACCGGCACCTGATTGGCATTCTTGACAACAAACGCAATGGGCGCGCTGTAAACATCATAAGCCGGGTCGGTCGGTGCGGTCCCGTCATGCGATACCCAGCGGATGTAATAGAAGAATCCGGTCGGGCTGCCTAGGGTGCTGTCCTGCGTATAGTCGGGCGTGAAACGGAAAACCCCCACGGTTGTCTTGGCCGAATCGTAGGTAGTGAATGTCATATTCGGTTTTAACAGGTAAGCGGTTGTGGTATCAATGGCCAAAATCGGAATGGTGCTGTCCGGGTCGCGGGCATAAACACGGAAATAAAGGGTGTCACCTTCAAAAACGGTCCTGACTTCCAGATTATTTGGGCTTTGGAAGACTATCCGGGCCAGAAGGTTAGTGTCCTTAACGAAGATATTCATCGGCAGGGAATCAATCAAACCAGCGTCAATTGAATCGGTGGCGTAAAAAGTCGCCACAAAATGTCCGGAATCGAAGTTGTCGGTCTGCCAGTCAAAAGTACCGGTGCTGTTGTGGTGATCGGTAAAAGTCGCCCCGCTCGGCAAATTGACCGCCGTCAAAACCGGATTATCCAGATCGGGATCAGCGGCGGCCACATTAAACGTCAACCGGCGCATTTCTGTAGTCGAAGTATCATTGAATGCAGTCGTGAAAACAGGCGTCTGATTTCCGGCCTCATTGACCGTAATGATGACCACTGCCGTGTCGACCAACTGCCCGTCATAAGCGATGATATAGATATTATAAACGCCATCCTGGACATAGCTGGGATTGAATTTGATAGTCCCGCTTCCATTACCGTTGTCCGTGAAAGTGGCATGGGTCGGGGCTTCTGGTTTCCCGCCTCGAGAACCTGAATCAGCGTCGCTTTGCCACGGTTAACATCGATCCCGTCGCTGGCCGTAAAGACCACCTGATGGAGTCCCGATTGCACATAACTGGGCATGAACACGAAGACACCGGAGCCATTGCCGCTATCGACAAAAGTCGAATGGAGCGGAAATTTGACAGCCGAGAGCGTGATCGCCTGACCATCGGCATCGGTGGCTCTGACAAGCAAAGTCAGCGTATCTCCCTCGGTCGTTATGCCATAGGGAGGAAGCGCGGTAAAGACCGGGGGATTATTACTTGCAACCACGGTTATAATGACGTCCTGTATGTCCGTCAACCGCGGCGTGCCTTCATCAATGGCCATAAACTGGACCGTGTCAACACCCGCCTGACCTGAAGCCGGCGTAAAAGTGAAATGGCCGATTCCTTGCCCCGAATCGACAAAAGTGGCGTTCAGAGGCAGATTGAAGACCGACAGATAGAGCCGGTGGGCCGGGTTAGAATCGGTGGAATCGGTCGCGGTTACCGCAAAACTGAGAGTTCTTCCGACCGACACGGCAAACGGGCCAATTGAATCTATGATCGGTGGGCGGTTGACATCGAGAATGGTCACGGTCATGGTGTCGGAGGAGGATAGCGGCAGAGTTGCCATATCGGTGGCAAAGAAGCGGATGGTATCTATTCCGGCATCTAAATAAGAAGCGCGGAATCGGAACAAACCGACGCCATTGCCGCTATCAACATAGTTATATCCGACCAAAGAGGTTGAGATGCTTAATCTTACGCCTCCACCCTCGGGATCGGTGGCGGTCACCCTTACTACCAGCGAGTCACCTTCATTGATGGTAGTATCATTGGTATGGCTCAAAACCGGCGGCTGGTTCCCCAGGTCGGTCACGACGATCCGCACCAGCTCGGAATCGGCCAGAGCGCCATCGGATGCGATAAATAGAACGTCATATGATCCTGCTTGGGCGAAGCTGGGACTGAATGTGAAACTCCCGGTGCCATTGCTATTATCCACAAAAGTGGCGTTCGCCGGAAGCGGGCCGGTGGAAAGAATCGGCGTTGAACCGTCAGGATCGGTCGCCGTAATGGTCCTGGCCAGAACCTGCCCTTCGGCTACGGTCTGCGCCCGGATACTATCCAGAACGGGGGGCTGGTTGCCGGCTTCGGTAACCGTGATCGAAACAATCTCGGAGTCCAGCAGCAACCCATCAGACACCCGGAATGTCACCGCATAAACGCCCGATTGAGTAAAGGTCGGTGTCCAGTCAAAAGTTGCCGTGCCATTGCCGAGGTCGGTAAAGGAGGCTCCATTCGGAAGAGTGGAAGTGGTGAGCGTCAATGTCTGCAGGTCGGCATCAGTGGCAGTGACATTGAAATTGAGATTAACATTTTCGGTTGTCGTCTGCGGTCCGATAGCGGCCAGAACCGGCGCCTGATTGCTGTTGGTGACCGTAATCACGACCACCTCGGAATCAACCAGGGCGCCATCAAAAGCCTTAAAAGTAACCGAGTAGGAGCCGGCCTGACTTAAATCGGGATTGAAATTGAAAGTCCCGGTGCCATTGCCGTTGTCTAAGAAAGTGGCATTGGTTGGAATATTGGTGGCCGAAAGTGAGGGGATAGTCGCATCGATATCGGAAGAAGTGATGTTGAAGTTCAGATTGCCGCCCTCAGCGACAGAGCGCGGGCCGATCGGGTCCAGAACCGGCGGCTGATTACCGGCATCTATAACGGTTATCGTGACAATTTCGGAGTCAATTGCAATGCCATCATTTGCATAGAAAGTCACCGGGTATGCTCCGGCGCTAGTGAATGAAGGAGTCCAGTTGAAGGTGCCGGTGCCATTAAGATTATTCACAAAAGTGGCTGTCCCCGGAAGGGCCGAAGTGGAAAGAACCGGCGTGGTTCCATCAGGGTCGGCAGCCGAAACGCCAAAAGTCAGAATGACATTTTCTGTGGTCGACCGCGGGCCGATAGCCGCCAGCACCGGCGGCTGATTTCCCTCATAGGTGAATCCGCCGGTCAGAGGCGCCGAGGTCAGCGCGGCGGCGTTGTTGCGAACGGAAATATTCACGGCGCCGACCGCTCCAACCGGGGTCACACCGTTGATCTGGTATGGGGAGACCACGGTCACGGAAATCAAAACGCCGGGGCCGATATTAACCGTTGCGCCAGCCATATCAAAGCCGGTTCCACGGACTATCACCGGGGTTCCGCCCAGATAAGTGCCAATATTGGGGGTGATCGAGTTCACGATCGGCGGAGCCAGACTGGCTGAATTGACCGTGAAGATCGCCGAATGCGGGCCAAGATTTCCCGAACCATCCTGAGCGATCAGCAAGAAATGATAGGAGCTTACCCCATCGACAGTGTTATCGACATAGAAACTGTCGGCCACGCCGGGATTAGCCAGCGAACCGGCCGGACTATCGATCCGGAAGAAAGAACCATCTGAAGTCGCCGGACGGCGGTAGATATGGTAAGTCAATCCTGCGGTTCTGGTCCAACTGATGACCACCGAGGTTCCCGAAACGACGCGGCTGGAGAAACCGGTCGGCGCCACCGGCCAGGCAACCGGGGCCAGGGTGACATCCTCCTGCTGGAATGAGTTATTGGGGACCGTCTTGGAAAGCACGACGCCCTGGAAATTAGTCGTATTGTAGAAGTTATAACGGTATGGAAGTCCGGGAGCCTTGGTCAGATAATTCTGAAAATCATCAAACCAGTTGCCGGCATCATATCCGGCGCCGACCGAGGATTCGATACGTATCTCCTCGTCGGTGTTGTCGATGAAGCCGTAGAAGCCTATCTCGCCGTTGGCGGGAACGGAAGCATTGGCATTGTGAACGGCTCCAAAAATCGACCCCTGGGCAAAAGCCAGAGATGTATGCAGCATCATCAGAAGAGCAATCAAACCAAGTAATTTTGGTATCTTAAATCGGCCTAATCCGCTATGCACTTTGGCACCTCCATTTATGATAAAACATATATTTTTCATACTCATCTGCTCCTCCCTCACGGCTTCGGAAAGGTATCATTCCGGGCGCTGTTGGCCTGGTATGGTCGACCGGCCTTCACCCGGAAATTGACACCGAAACCGGCGGCAAACCTCGACTGGTAACTCTGCGAGCCGGCCACAAAATTGTTAAGGGTATTGAATCCTCCCGGAACGTTGTTCAATACATCCTGTGCATAGCGGAAATTCGCTTCCCGCTCGAACGGCACCGAGAGGAAACTGTAATCGGTCGTGGCTGTCGATACCAGTTGATATGTTATTGCTCCCGGAGCGGGGACGCGCCCGGCCACCGAGAAAATAGTTGCACCGGAGGCATTGACTTGATAAATGCCTCCCGGAACCACGCTGAAATTAACGCCGAATCCGGCCGCAAAACGCTGCTCGAAACTCTGCGAGGACGGACGATAATTGTTGACCGTCCGGACGCTTGACCGCCCGATGGCGTTAATTAACTGATCCGCCGTGGTTATCCCGGTATTCTCGAAAGGAATACAGATCAGGTTATAATTGGTCGTGAGGGTAGTCACGATTTGATAATCGTACTCACCCACCCGATTGGAAGCCGCTGATCTGTTTCCGTAAATATCATATGAAATCACCGCATAGAAATACTGCTGCAGGGTGTCGCCGACCACATTGGCCCCGCCGAGATTATTATCGGTGAAAGTCAGAGTCAGCGGGTCGGTTGCGCCTATCGAATCGGCCGTGCTCGGTGTGAAATATGCGATCGTATCACGATAGATAATATACCCGCCGATCTGGGTGTTGAGTCCGTCGGTATCGCGGGTGACAGCCGACCAGGACAACAGGATATTATCCGCAACAATGGCAATCGAAAGGTCGCTTATCGCCTGAGGCGGAGCGGCATTGGCCGCCGTGATCACCACGTTATCCGGGGCCGAGAAAAGAGTGCCGTCGGTAACTGTCAAGGCGAAAGAATAAACACCCGGGAATGACGGGACAAAGGTCGGTGATGAAACCGCCGGATCCGAAAGAGTTGCCGCCGGGCCGCTTACCTGAGTCCAGGAATAAATCAAACCTGTACCATCGGGATCATACGAACCGGTGCCATCCAGAATGGCCGTTGCACCGACTATGCCATTGGGCTGATCCGGCCCCGCGTTGGCAATCGGCGCCCGGTTGACATCATTTACCGTTACCGTGACTATCTCGGAGTCAATAGCAATGCCATCGGAGGCATAGAAAGTCACATTGTAAACCCCGGACTGATCGAAGGTCGGTGTCCAGTCGAAAGTGCCGGTGCCATCGGCATGATCGCTAAAAGTGGCTCCGGAGGGTAGAGTGGAGACCGTAAGAGCCGGTATATTGCCATCAGCGTCGGTAGTCGAAACACCAAAATTCAGATTGCTGTTTTCTTCAACAGCTTTCGCACCAATCGCGGCCAGCACAGGCGGCTGATTGATTCCTCCGACCGTTATCGAGACGACTTCGGAATCAATGGTCACACCGTCGGAGGCATAAAATGTCACGCTATAAATCCCGGCCTGATCGAAGGTCGGCGTCCAGTTGAATGTACCAGTGCCGTTGGTATTATCGATAAAAGTAGCGCCGGTCGGTAGCGTCGAGACCGTAAGAGTGGGGATGTTGCCGTCAAGGTCAGAGGCTGAAACTCCAAAATTCAGATTATTGTTTTCGTCAACGGCCTTCGCGCCGATAGCGGCCAGAATCGGGGACTGATTGACATTATTCACTGTTATAGTAACGACCTCAGAATCGGTCGCGGAACCGTCAGAAGAATAGAAAGTCACATTGTAAAAACCGGCCTGATAGAAAGTCGGCGTCCAATCGAATGTACCAGTACCGTTGGCATGATCGATAAAAGTCGCGCCGGTCGGAAGCGTTGAGACCGTAAGAGCAGGAATATTGCCGTCCAGGTCAGAGGCCGAAACGCCGAAGTTCAAATTGCTGTTTTCATTAATCGTTTTCGCACCGATGGCGGCCAGAATGGGAGCCTGATTGACATTATTGACCGTTATGGTGACTATCTCCGAATCAATAGCCACACCGTCGGAGGCATAGAACGTGACACTATAAGACCCGGCCTGATAGAATGTCGGCGTCCAGTTGAAAGTGCCGCTGCCGTCGGCATGATCGACAAAAGTCGCGCCGGTCGGCAGTGTCGAAACCGTAAGAGCAGGGATATTACCATCCGCGTCAGCAGCCGTGACGCCAAAATTAAGATTGCTGTTCTCATTAGCTGTCTTCGCACCAATCGCCGCCAGAATCGGAGCCTGATTAACACCACCCACTGTTATGGAAACGATCTCAGAATCGATAGCCACACCATCTGAAGCATAGAAAGTCACATTGTAAATCCCGGATTGATCAAAAGTCGGTGTCCAGTCAAAAGTCCCGCTGCCGTTGGCATTGTCGACAAAAGTCGCGCCGGTCGGCAGTGTCGATACCGTAAGAGCAGGAATGTTGCCATCAAGGTCAGAGGCCGAAATACCAAAGTTCAAATTGGTGTTTTCATCAACCGCCTTCGCACCGATCGCGGCCAGAATTGGAGGCTGATTGACATTGTTAACCGTTATCGTTACAACCTCGGAATCGATTACAACACCATCGGAAGCATAGAATGTCACACTAAAAATACCGGATTGATAAAATGTCGGTGTCCAGTTGAAAGTGCCGGTGCCGTTGGCATTATCAGCGAAAGTCGCGCCGGTCGGTAGCGTCGAGACCGTAAGAGCGGGGATATTGCCGTCCAGGTCAGAGGCCGAAACGCCGAAGTTCAAATTGCTGTTTTCATTAATCGTTTTCGCGCCAATAGCGGCCAGAATCGGCGGTTGATTGACATTATTAACCGTTATAGTTACAACCTCGGAATCGGTAGCGATCCCGTCGGAGGCATAGAGTGTCACGTTGTAAGTACCGGCCTGATAGAAGGTCGGCGTCCAATTGAATGTACCAGTGCCGTTGGCATTATCAACGAAAGTAGCACCGGTCGGTAGAGTCGATACCGTAAGAGCAGGTATATTGCCATCCGCGTCGGTAGCCGAAACACCAAAGTTCAGATTACTATTTTCATTAACAACCTTGGCACCGATAGCAGCCAGAATTGGAGCCTGATTGACACCACCCACCGTTATGGAGACGACCTCGGAATCAATCGCCACACCGTCGGAAGAGTAGAATGTCACACTGTAAGTACCGGCCTGATCAAAGGTCGGTGTCCAGTCGAACGTCCCGCTGCCGTTGGCATGATCCACAAAAGTCGCGCCGGTCGGAAGAGTCAAGACGGTAAGAGCAGGAATATTGCCATCCGGGTCGGTGGAAGTCACATTGAAATTGAGATTGATGCCCTCGCCCACCGCTTTGGCGCCGATTGCTGCCAGCACCGGGGGACGATTGACATTATTAACGGTTATGGTCACAGCCTCAGAATCAATGGCCACGCCATCTGATGCATAGAAGGTCACATAGTAGAGGCCGGACTGATCGAATGTCGGAGTCCAGTCGAATGTCCCGGTACCGTTGGCATTATCGATAAAAGTCGCGCCAGTCGGAAGAGTCGAGACCGTAAGAACAGGGATATTGCCATCCGGATCGGTCGCCGAAGCACTGAAATTCAGATTGCTGTTTTCGTCAACGATTCTTGCACCAATAGCTGCCAGAATGGGAGCCTGGTTGATATTATTAACCGTGATTGCGACTATCTCGGAATCAACGCCCAGAGAATCATCGGTGACATAGAAAGTAACATTGTAAACGCCGGATTGATAGAAAGTCGGTGTCCAGTTGAAGGTCCCGGTGCCGTTGCCATTGTTTACGAAACCGGCACCCGCAGGAAGAGCCGAAGTGGTAAGAACCGGTATGGTGCCGTCACCATCAACGGCCGAGACGCCAAAATTGAGATTGGCATTCTCGTTAACACTTCTGGGCCCGATAGCCGCCAGCACCGGCGGCTGATTGGCGTTAAGGACTGTTATCACGATCGCTTCACTATCAATTATGGAACCATCCGAGGCATAGAAAGTCACAAAATAACTTGCTGCCTGGGCATTATTTGGTGTCCAGTTAAAGGTTCCGGTACCATTATGATTATCGACAAAAGTGGCCCCGCCCGGTAATATTGAAGTAGTCAGAGTCGGGAAAGTTCCATCGGGGTCGGCCGCGGTTACGCCGAAATTAAGATTTCTGGCTTCATAGACCGATTTCGGGCCGATTGCTGCCAGAAACGGCGCCTGATTGCCCGCCTCGATGACCGTAATCGCAACGATTTCGGAATCTAACGAGAAACCATCAGAGGCGAAGAAGGTTATGTTATAGCTTCCGGATTGAGTATAGGCCGGAGTCCAGTTGAAAGTCCCGGTGCCGTTGCCATT
>JAPLUR010000074.1 GCA_026397505.1 Candidatus Zixiibacteriota bacterium | reverse complement strand
ACTTCCGAAAGCGCAAAGACTATGTTTCTCCTGCTAAAATCTAACTCGTTATACGACATTAGGTGTCTCCTTTTGAATCAGCTTGTAAATCTTAAGGATACACCTCTTGTCGTTTTTACACACTTATAAAGATATTACCTCCTTCTGAACTTATGATTAAAATCTCTTGACTTATATCGAAAACCTTGATAAACTATGTATAGATTGGAAAATTAGATCTCGCTCGACATCTCGACAGCAAGCGTTTATAACTAACTTTGTGATACTCATACCGGCATGCAGGAAAAACGAAAAATAGATTTCGGATTTCGAAATAAACTCAACGCGGTGGCCGAAGGGTTTCGGCATAACTATTGTTACCAGTGCGGCGCCTGTGTGGCCGACTGCCCCTCGCATAATTACTCCGAAAACTTCAACCCCCGCCTGATCCTTCTTAAAGCAATTCTGGGGTTCGAGGATGAGCTGGTGCAGGCCGGTTCGGAAATTTGGAACTGCACCAACTGCTACACCTGCGCGGAAAGGTGCCCGCAGGATGTCCGTCCGGTCGATGTGATTATCGCCCTGAAAAATCTCTGCATAAAATCGGGGAAAGCGCCCGAGGGGGTCGAGAGAGTGGCCGAATCGGTTATTTCTTTCGGGATTACCACCAAGGCGACAGCGCTGACCGATAGATGGCGTCAGGAATTGCGGCTGGCAGCAATCAAAGAATACCCGGTTGACGAATTGAAGAAAATAATCAAGGGTGAGTGACGTGAAATATACTCCATTTTTCGGCTGCATGATGACCACCAAATATCCGTGGTTCGAGGCGGCGGTGCGCCGAACCTTCGATAAGATGGGGATCGAACTGGTCGATAGGGACGGTTTTACCTGCTGTCCCGACCCGATATATTTTCAGGCGCACGACAAAATGGAATGGTACACGATCGCCGCGCGCAATATCTCGTTGGCCGAAGAGGCCGGGTATGACATAATCACCACCTGTTCCGGCTGTACCGCCACGCTTTCGGAAGTGAATCTGGCGCTGAAAGAAGATGCGGCCTTAAGAGCCGAAATCAATGACCGGTTAAAAAGAATCGGACGGCAATACAAAGGGACGGTCAATGTGCGTCATGCGGTGACGGTTCTGCGGGATGATTTCGGCATGGAGCGAATCGCCGGGACAGTCACCCGACCGCTCACAGGGCTGAAAGTTGCGGTGCACTATGGCTGCCACCTGTTGAAACCCTCCCGCGTCATGCGGGTTGACGATCCCGACCGGCCGACCATCCTGGATAACCTGCTCAAGGCGATCGGCTGCGAGCCGATTCATCACGATAAAACTCTGCTTTGCTGCGGACGCGCCTGCATGGATAATTCCATTTCCGACCAAATGGTGATCGATATTCTTGAAGATGTAGTCGGCAGCGGCGCTGATTGCATGGGGCTGATATGTCCAACCTGCTTTGATGAATTTGACACCGGACAGATACTTCTGGGAAGGAAATATAAGAAATCCTTCAATATCCCGGTGGTTTATGCTTTCCAGCTTCTGGGATTGGCGCAGGGCCTGGCGCCGCAAGAGGTCGGCCTTCAGCACCATAAGGTCAAGATGGACAAGCTGCTTAATATTGGGGCTTAATGCCCGGAAAAGGCATTCCCCCATGCTCCCCAATATCGTGCTAAATTCTGATTTTATCTGACAGTTTTTTAATAATTCCTGAGGCTTTTTCGGTTCTTTTCAGGAAATCGCCGTATAATTTGCCGGCGGCGTCATCATCATCACCATATCCCATGCTGGCGGCGACCGGCCGCAGAGTCTCGCGGCTGATAATATTATGAGCGGCTACTTTCAGGCGGTAGAGGTCGCGGAGCTTTTTGACAAAGTTGAGATGATCCCTTAAGAATCTCAAATCGCCGGCATGTTCCGGTTCAATCTCCAGCAAGACCTGGAGGAATTTCCGCGAGAGCGGGTCGCGTGTCATATGCTTGGTTTTATATAGAAGCAGAAGCATCTCAATATCGCGCAGTCCGCCGGGGCATTCTTTGACATCATTCATATGATCCGGATCCGCGGTCAGGTGGCGAGACTTAATCTCTTCTCTCATGTAGTCGATGTATTCTTTTCCCCGGGCAAAGATAAGGGGGCCGATTATTTTCTCCTGAAGTTTGCGCTCCAATCTGTCGCTTCCGACCAGCATTCGTGAGCTCAGTATCTGGGATTGATCCACAAAGATTTCCTTGCGGCGGGAACTCAGATGTTCGGCCAGTTGATCGAAACTCATGGTATAATTGCCGAAGCAATCGATAAAGCGGTGGTGGGGAAGGATGCCGCGTTTGAGAATCTGAGCGTTCATCTTGGCCACAATCTTGTCGCAGTATTCAATCTGCTCGGAATCATCGGAATCGAGAATGACAATCATGTCGAAATCGTCATCGAAACCCTGTTCCCGGGCATGGCCGCCGGTGGCATAGAGCGCAAAAAGATCGTAGGTATGCATGGAATAGCCAAGGGAGAGGTGGACCACCTGCTGGCAGTACTCATACAGGGAAAGGGTGTAGTTATCGCAGAATTCAATAAATTCGGCATCGGTTCTTTCGCAGGGGGAACCGGCCATGGCCAGAAGACTTACCCGGACAAACTCGAGGTCATAGTAATCGCCCAGTTGCTCGATGCGCTTTTCAATCGAGGGCAGAGAGGTCAGATCGCTATAAAAGCCATCGCTGATCTCTTTGAGCTTATCATTATTGTGGAGGTTTCTGATATAAACCGGAAATTTGTTCAAGACCTTATGAAAATGCTGCTTGAAAAAGTGGCTGCTTTGAAAATGGAGATTTGTCAGGGTCAGCAATTGGGTATGGCCCGGAAGGAACTCGGTCATGGCCGGCTTTCTCTGTACCAGTTTGACAAATTTCGCCAGCGACTCCCATTCAATAAGTGTGAGGAACCGGTTGAGAATATCGGGATAATTGTTCATCATTTGCATCAGCGATGCGGAAGTATCATAAAGACGACCCAGCTCATCAATGAACAGCCGGCTCATAGTATCAAAAATGGATTTTGATTCTTGATTCTGTGCTCTTTCTCCAAGAATGACCAGGAACTTCAGGACCGAGGCGGGGTCGTATTCCGTACCGGCAACATACCCCTGCGCGACTTTCTGTCTCACGCGGTCGGGCAGCTGATTCAGGCTATCGATAAAATCATCATAGAAGCGGCCATCTTCATCGCTGAGTTGCTCCTGAAAATCATCCCAGTAAGTTATCCCCTTGACGAATTTCGACGCGCGTATAAAATCAATGGCGAGATTTCCCTCAAAGCCGGGCCTGCGGTGCCTGGCGCCGGAGAAAATCGGCTTGAAAACGCTGATTTCCCGCAGATGTTTTTTCAGATCCTCGGTCAAGAGCTCGATTGCGCGAGTGCTTTTTCCCAGAAATTCATAATATATTACCAGCAGAAAATCCTCGGCCGAGACCACTCCCCTTTTCTCAAAACCGAGCATCGCCGCAATTTTGGCCACCATAGCTTCAACACCGGGTTCTCTCGGGCTGATATCCTCGTCCTGTGCGACCATTATCTGATATAGATGGCGAAAAACCTCAAAGAAACTCAGCGTTCGTTCCAAATCATCATACTGCGGCCGACGCTGCGGATCATTGTCTTTCAGCCTGTCAATGATATTGAAGGCGTTGACCTCATCGATACCATATACCAATTTGATGGCGGAAAGCAGACTTTTCATGGGACGCAGGGCATCATCCTTGGGATTAATCGCCTCGGTCAGCTTGAGGCGGGTCAGAAGAGAATTAACCTCACCCAGAATGCCTCGCAGGTAACCCTCGTGATAGTGGCTGTCCTTTCTTCGAGGATCATAATAGAAGCGGTTGGTCACGCGGTTTCTAAATTGGTCGTAAAGGGGATAATTTCCAAGAATAACCGCCGCCCCCAGCATTTCGGTGACGATGATAAAATCATAAGCCCCTTTATCGAGAATCTCCTCATACTGTGAAATGGTGGCCGTAAAACTGTTTTCACCAACATGCTCGGATAGATGGAAATGAAGTCGATTGGCTTTCTTGAACATTTCGCTGGCGAGCCGGCCTATGGCCCGATTCAGAAGCTCCTCGTCACCCGGGTCCTGGTGGATTATCCCCAGGTCGATATCATCCTGGTCGGCGCGCGTGCCGACTCCGAGCATGACAAATTCCGGTTTGTGCTCGCTTTCAAGGAATATGTCGAGCAGGCGTTCCATGTAGCACTTGGTCAGAATGCGAAACATCCGTCCTGATTCCAGCATAAGCTTTTTGCCGGTCTGTGCCGGCTCGGGGCTGGTGGCGAATTCCAACTTGACGATATCAACAAAACGGAGGTTCATCTGGAGGAACTGCAACGCAAAATAACAGCCGAGGAAATCGAGTTTTTCCCGCTCGTCTGCGGCGACATGCAGGATCGTATCCATCTCGCCCGGAAGTTCCAAGGCATAACTCCAGAGATGCACCCGGTCAAGTTTCCCCTGCTGTTCCAGAGCGGCTTTCAGTTTTTCAATGTTACTGGAGATGATATGAAGGTATTTCCGGTTGTAGTTGCCGAGGGTTGCGACTCTTTCGGTGAGGCGGGTCAGATGGTCTTTCATTCGGTTTTATCCTCTGGCTATTGCAACCGTAATTCGGTCCCGATAAAAACATCTCGAAGGAGCCTGTTGACGGCCGGTCACAGGAAGGAAGGCAACACTGTGCCGGAAAGATAGATAACTATTTGCCGTATTCACTTCCAAACCGGCGGGCGGCGTTAAGACCGGCCTCATAAGCTTTTAGGAAATTTTCCTCGGACATTTTCGGAATGCGGCCCAGTATCGCCTGCCGGATGGAGTCCCTGCTGATAACGTTGTTGACCGCGGCAAAAAAGCCGAGGGCCACGATATTGAGCATTCCGGGTCTGGCGCATTCCCTTTCCGCAATTTCCATAAAAGGGACCGAGAATACTTTTTGGTTTCCGGTTTTTCCCAAAGTTTGGACATTCGAGTCTGTCACCAGAATGCCCTTTGGGTCCAAATCCTTGATGTGCTTATCATAAGCTTCCTGTGTCAGGGCCACAAAGAACTCCACGGTTTCGACCCGGGGGCAGTCTATGGCTTCATCAGAAATGACGATTTCGGCCCGACTGGCGTTTCCCCTTGATTCCGGGCCATATGAGCAGCTTTCGGACGCATTCTTGTTGTCATATACGGCGGCGGCTTCGGCCAGTATTCTGGCCGCCTGAATCAGCCCGTGCCCGCCGGCGCCGCTTAATCTTATGCTATATCTGAAAGCCATTTTCTCCCTTCCTCAAAACCGGTCTGATTGGCCATCCCGGTTTTGTCATGGGACAAAATATACAGGAAAGTGAAGATATTTGGCAATAGATAAATTCCGTGCGATCGGAGGGGTGATTTGGCCGACAAGCTTCGAAAGTTGGTCCGCAATGCCGAAAGGAGTCCGCCATATTTTCTAATGATAAATTTCTTGATTTACTGCTGGACAATGGAATTTGTATTTTATATATTAGATATGTTCCAGACGTATCTGGTGCAGCTAGGATTTTACTCAACTATGGTAGATACGCCTTTTTCTTATAGGAATAGACGAACGATCGTTGAATTCTTTCGTTTGCGGTCGTGAACCGGTGGTTGTGCCGGGTATTCAGGCAGAAGAATTCAAAGGTCATTTGACCTATATATAAAAACGTGCGCGGACTTAAAACGTTCGCATGACATAGGTCTAAAAATAGTCCTATAGCGGAGGCGTTTATGAAATTCTGGAGAATCCCCTTAGATATTGACCAGATTAAAATCCCAAGGGGTGAACTTCATATCATAAAAGAACGATGCAAGGGGTGCGGTTTCTGTGTCGAATACTGCCCCAAAGATGTTCTGAAACTTTCGAATGAATTCAATGCCAAGGGGTATCATCCTCCGGCCGCGGTAAAACCGGAGGAGTGTGTCAACTGCCACCTTTGCGAGTTGCTTTGCCCGGATTTTGCCATTTACAGTCTGCGGGTCGAGGAGGGACAGAAGGAGGTTTCGCTTGAAAGCCAATAAGGAAAATGTTCTAACCGGTTCTCACTATCTTGATGGGAATCATGCCACAGCCGAAGGGGCGATCGCGGCCGGATGCAAGTTTTTTGCCGGTTATCCGATTACTCCCTCCACCGAAATTGCCGAGAGGGTTGCACGGCGGTTCCCTCTTATCGGGGGCGTCTTTATTCAGATGGAGGATGAGTTGGCCAGCATGAATGCCATCCTTGGGGCCGCCTGGGGTGGGGCAAAAACGATGAGCTGCACTTCGGGGCCGGGATTCTCTTTAATGATGGAGAATTTCGGGCTGGGAATTATGCTCGAAACCCCCTGTGTCCTGGTGAATGTGCAGCGGGGCGGCCCATCGACAGGTCTGCCCACCCTTCCCGGTCAGGCCGACATGATGCAGGCCCGCTGGGGTTCGCACGGCGACTACGAGGTAATCGCCCTGGCTCCGGATTCGCCTCAGGAATCATTTGAACTGGCGGTTCACGCCTTCAATCTTTCCGAAAAATACCGGATGCCGATATTGATCATGTCCGATGAATGCGTGGGGCACATGACAGAGAAAGTAATTATACCGCCCGCCGAGGATATCGACCTGGTCGAAAGGCGCTTCACCGACAAGCCTCCGGGTGAAGCCTGGCCGTTCGAGTGGTCCAAGGAACTAATCCCGCCGATGCTGCCGGTCGGCAAGGGGTACAAATTCCATATCACCGGATTAACCCATGATGAAAGAGGGTATCCTGTTATCAACGCCGAAGCTCATGAAAAGAATGTTCGTCACCTGATCGATAAGGTCAAGAAAAATGTCGACGACATTATCTGGCTGGAAGAAAGGGATATGGAAGATGCCGAAGTCGTGGTGATAGGTTACGGAATATCCTCCCGGGTCATGCAGCCGGCCATCACCAAGGCGCGAAAAGAAGGCATGAAAGTCGGCCAGATCAAGATGGTCACAGTCTGGCCGTTCCCGGAAAAGCGGATAAGAGAGCTGGCCGGTAAGGTGAAAGCGCTGATTATGGTGGAGATGAACTATGGCCAGGTTTTTCTGGAAATGGATCGGTGCGCCGCCGGAAAGTGCCGGACCTATCTTGTCGGGCATGCGGGAGGAACCGTCCATAAGCCCGAGAATATCTATAACACGATAAAGGAAGCGGTAAAATGAGCATAGAAGTTAATAAATCGGTCGCAGAGACACATCCGATGGAAAAGATCCTTCGGATGGATCGTATCCCGCATATTTGGTGCCCGACCTGCGGACTGGGAACGGTTGTCACAGCCATGGCCGAAGCTCTCGAGCAGCTCGATCTCGATTTGAATAAGGTTGCCTTTGTTTCGGGAATCGGGTGCACCGGCCGCGTTGCGGGATATATGAAGCTGGATTCCTTTCATACGACTCATGGGCGGGCCATTCCATTCGCGCTCGGCCTTCATGTCGCCCGCCCGGATATGAAGATCATCGTTTTCTCCGGCGATGGGGACCTCATTTCCATCGGCGGCAACCATCTGATCCATACGGCCAGGCGCAATGCGGATATCACGGTCATTTGCGTCAATAATTTTATTTACGCCATGACCGGCGGGCAGGCGGCCCCGACCACCCCCATTTCGGCCAAGTCGGCTACTTCACCATATGGCACCTACGAGCACCCGTTCAATCTTCCGCTTCTGGCGGCCTCGTCGGGCGCTGTCTATGTGGCTCGCTGGACGGCCCTGCATGTCCGCCGCCTGACAATATCAATGAAAGAGGCCATAACCAAAAGAGGCTTCTCGTTTGTCGAAGTCATCGCCCCCTGTTCGACCCTATATGCCAGACTCAATAAGCTTGGCTCCGGACTCGACCTTATGAAGTTTTACCACGATAACAGTGTTATCAAGCACGGCGCCGATTTAAGAGAAGTCGATATTGATTACCAGTCGAAGATTGTCGTCGGAAAATTCCTCGATATTGAGAAGCCGACTTTCCTTGACTGCATGAATGAGGGGAACAGGAAGGCATTCGGCGACAAATATAAGCCTTATGGAGGCTGCAATGGCAACGTCTGAAATCAGAATTACCGGTTTTGGCGGCCAGGGTGTCATTCTCACCGGCTATATCATTGGCAAGGCGGCCTCAATCTATAATAATCAACATGCCACCCTGACTCAGAGCTTCGGGCCGGAAGCGCGCGGTAGCGCCTGCAGTGCGCAGGTGCTTGTATCCGATGACCCGGTGCTTTATCCTTATGTAACCACCCCGCAGATACTGATGGCCATATCCAACGACGGTTACCAGATGCATAAGCGTAACATTACTGAAGAAAGCATAGTGATTTACGAAAAGGATATGGTCAAACTGGATGAGCATGGTCCGAAAGTCAAGACTTATGGCATTCCGGCCACCCGTATCGCCGAAGAGATAGGCAAGAAATTTGTCCTGAATATCGTTATGCTCGGATTCTTTGGAGCCGTGACCGGCATTATGCCTGTAGAAGCGCTGCGGAAGGCGGTTGAAACATCGGTTCCCGCCGGCACGGAGACCTTGAATGTTAGTGCCTTCGACAAAGGGTATGAATACGGTGTTAAGCTGAAAGAAGAAAAGACTGAAGTGACAGTCTGATATGCAATACCTGCCCGGAGTAGTATGTTCAAGGAGATGATATGGACGCGAAGAGCGTCAGAGAAAAGGGAGTCTTAGTAATTGGCGGAGGGATCACCGGGATTCAGGCGGCGCTTGATTTGGCATCGTCGCAGGTCAGGGTCTATCTGGTGGAGAAAACACCATCCATCGGGGGAAGGATGGCTCAGCTTGACAAGACCTTCCCGACGATGGACTGCGCCATATGAATTCTGGGTCCGCGAATGCTGGATGCCGGTCGGCATCCCAACATCGAAATACTGACTAACTCGGAGTTAATCGGGTTAAAAGGTCAGGTCGGGAATTTCCGGGCGACAGTCAGGAAAAATCCGCGCTATGTCAACGAAGACCTGTGTACCGGCTGTGGTCAATGCGCCGAGGACTGCCCGGTGGCGGTGCCCAATGAATTCGAGGTAGGGATGGGTGTCCGCAAGGCCATTTATTCGCCTTTTGCCCAGGCGGTACCGAATACTTACATCATCGATATAGAGCACTGCCTGAATGATGATTTCCTTGTCTGCAATAATTGTGTCGGCCGATGCGACCGCAATGCCATCAATTTTGATGATACCGTGCGGCATATTGATCTCGAGGTCGGGGCGGTTATTGTGGCCACCGGCTTTGACGTTTACGATGTTTCGGCCATTCCCTGCTACGGCTACGGCCTGTATGATAATGTCGTCACCAATATGGAATTGGAGAGGATTCTCAACGCCACCGGCCCCACGCGCGGCCATATTGTCAGGCCGTCCGATCACAAGGCGCCGAAGACGATTGCTTTTATTCAGTGCGTCGGTTCGCGAGGCGAGGGAAAAGAGGCGGGTTGCCAGTATTGTTCCCGTTTCTGCTGCATGAATACGGTCAAAGATGCGCTGCTGGTCAAGCAGCATGAGCCTGATATCAACAAGATAATGGTCTTTTATATGGACCTTCGGGCCGCCGGTAAGGGATTTGAGGAATTCTATCAGCGATCAATGAAATTGCCCGAACTGGAATATATCCGCGGCCGGCCATCCAAGATACTTCAGGATCCCGAAACCAAAGACCCGATCATATTCTATGAGAACGGCGAGACCGGCGAGGTCGGCAAAGCTCGTGTCGATCTGGCGGTCCTTTCTGCCGGAGCTATCGGTTCGGAATCAAATGAGAGACTGGCCGACGTGCTTGGAATTGATCTTGATGATAATGGCTTTTTCAGGATTGAGACCAAATATGGTTCGCCGCTGCACACCGCACGGGAGGGGGTATATGTGTGCGGTTGTGCCGCCGGAATCAATGATATCTCCGATTCGGTCACGCAGGGTTCCGGGGCGGCTGCGCAGGCGGAGCGCCATGTCGCAAAATTCCGCATCAAAGAAGTGCCCAGGGAGATAAAGGAGCTTGATGCTTCGGGGCCGCCGCGGGTGGGGGTGTTTTTATGCCACTGCGGCATAAATATCGCCGGTGTGCTTGATATTGAATCGCTTAAGGAATATGCTAAATCTATTCCCGACGTCGTCCATGTGGAAAACAACCTTTTCCTCTGCTCCGATGAAGGACAGCGGATGATACAGGAACAAATTATCAAACAGGGACTGAATCGGGTCGTGGCGGCAGCCTGCACACCGCGGACGCACGAACCGGTCTTCCGCGAAAGCTGCGAACTGGCGGGATTGAATCCATATCTTTTTGAAATGGTGAATGTCCGGGATCAGTGCTCCTGGGTGCATACCAACGAGCCGGAAAATGCACGGGCCAAAGCAAGAGACCTGCTCCGGATGGGGGTGGCCAAGGCGCGGCGGCTGCAGCCGCTGTATCGGAAATCAATTCCGGTTAATCAGAGCGCGCTGATTATCGGCGGCGGCGTGGCCGGCATGTGTGCCGCTCTGGAGCTTGAGGCTCAGGGCGCGAAGGTTTACCTTATCGAAAAGGAGGGTCGGCTCGGCGGCCGATTGAATAATCTCACCCGAGTCTATCCCGCCAACCTTTCGGCTTTCGAGCTGGCGCGGGCGATTGTCGAGAAAATCAAAAGCAGCCGGGTGGAGGTGATCGCCTCGACCGAAATCAACGCGATAACCGGGTATGTCGGAAATTTCGATGTTTCCAGCACTTATGGCAACTTTCGCGTGGGGACCATAATACTGGCAACCGGGGCTGAGATATACCGACCGAAAGATGAATTCGGGTATGATAAATATGAAAATGTAATCACCAATCAGGAACTGGAAGATATTCTGCATGATACGAAGGGCAGGATAACCATAAATGGGAAGACACCGGAAACGGTTGTTTTCATTCAGTGCATCGGCTCGCGGAACCCCGAAAAGAATCCCGGTTGTTCGCGGTATTGCTGTCCCACGACCATTAAACAGGCGGTTCGTCTTCGCGAGAGCGGCGTGAATGTGGCGGTTTTTCATCGCGACATGCGAACGGTCGGCGCCCAGGCGGAGGAGCAGTACCGTCACGCCCGCGCTCTGGGCATCAAGTTTATCAGGTACAACCCGCAAAGACTTCCCAAAGTATATGGTAACGGTAAGCGTGTGGAGAGAGTCGAAATTCTGGAATTGGCTCTGAATCGAACGCTCGAAATAGATGTTGACCATGTTATTCTGGCCTCCGGGATGGTGCCGAATGAGGAAAGTACCGCCAAATTGCAGAATCTTCTCAAGGTGCCGCGCGGGAGCGACGGCTTTTTCATGGAGCGCCACGCCAAACTGGGGCCGGTGGAAACCACCACCGAGGGGGTTTTTCTGGCCGGATGTGTCAGCGGCCCCAAGGATATCGCCGACTCGATTGCACAGGGTTGTGCGGCGGCGGCCAAAGCGGCTTCGATTATTTCCCGTGATTCTGTGAGCTTGGACCCGACCACCTGCATGGTGGAACAGTCGCTCTGCCGGGCCTGCGGCAAGTGCGTTGAGATCTGCCAGTACCACGCCCCATCGATGATGGAAATCGCGCCCGGATTGAAAGCGGCCCAGATCAACCCGGCGTTATGTAAGGGGTGTGGTACCTGTGCCAGTTTCTGCCCCACCGGCGCCGTTGTGGCGCTGCACTTCACCGATGAACAGATCAATTCGATGATGGAAGCATTGCTGGTCAGCGGAGCATAGATATGGCGATAAAAACTTCCAAAATCAAAAAGAATACGGTGCCGGAGAAATTCGTGCCCAATATCGTTGCCTTCGCCTGCAATTGGTGCAGCTATGCCGGCGCCGATACGGCCGGAGTAAACCGGATTCAACACTCGCCCAATTTTCGGATAATACGAACCATGTGCTCGGGACGAGTCGCCCCCGCTTATGTTCTGAAGGCTTTAAAATTGGGCGCTGATGGGGTGCTTGTCTCGGGGTGCCATTTCGGCGATTGCCATTATATTTTCGGCAACCATGAGCAGGTGAAGCTGTTTGAGAAGACCAAAGCGCTGGTGAAAACGCTCGGTCTGGACGAAAAGCGGGTTCGACTGGAGTGGGTCTCTGCGGCCGAGGGGGGACGATGGGCGGAGGTTATCAACGAATTTATCGAGCAGATTACGGCCCTGGGGCCAAGCCCTTTGAACCATAAACCGAAATCCGAGAAATAGCGCCTATGGAAAAGGTCATGGAACAACTCAAGAAGAGTCGGGCCTTTTATTGCCTTGAATGCGGTAAGTGCACAGCGGTCTGTCCCATTTCCACTTTCAATAAAGGATATTCACCCCGGCGGATGCTGGCCGAGGGAATTTTCTATGGCGGCCGCGACCTCTTATCCGACCGCCTGCTCTGGTCCTGCCTTACCTGCCAACTGTGTTCGCAGCGATGCCCGGTGGATGTCAAGTATTCCGAGTACATGCGGGATGTGCGTGCCGAAGCTTATAAAGAGGGCCGGTGGGGAAACCCATCACATGGCGGGGCATTGCTTCATATAATGGAGATGGCTGCCTCGCCGGGACTGAAGCAGAACCGGACCGGCTGGATTACAGAAGACCTGAGGATCAAACAGAAGGGTGAGTTTCTATACTTTGTCGGTTGTCTTCCTTACTTTCAGGATTTCTTTGCCAAGGACTTCACTTTTGAGCCGGTCTCCATTGCTCGCGATGCGGTGAGAGTACTTAACCGGATCGGTATTGAGCCGGTTGTTCTGGAAAACGAACGCTGCTGCGGCCATGATCTCTACTGGCTTGGCCAGCTTGAGAAATTCGACGAGCTCGGCCGGCTGAATATGAAGGATATTGAAGAAAGCGGGGCCAAAACCGTGATAACCGCCTGTCCCGAATGCGCGCTGTCCCTGAAAAAATTGTACCCGGAAAGATTGGGCAAGGCTGGTTATGAAGTACTGCATATTAGCGAGATTTTTGCGCGGAGTATAGACAAACTCAAATTCAAAGAGCTCAATATGGAGGTGACCTTTCAGGACCCTTGCCGGCTGGGAAGATATCTGGGTGTTTATGATCAGCCGCGGCAGGTGCTGTCCTCTATCCCCGGCGTTAAATTGCATGAAATGCGCCGCAACCGGCGCGGTTCGATTTGCTGCGGTACCACCAACTGGATGAACTGCGATGCCTCCTCCGGGCAGATTCAGCGAAGCCGATTAAAAGAAGCCAAAGAGACCGGGGCGAAAACGCTGGTGACCGCCTGCCCGAAATGCCAGATCCATTTCCGCTGTGCCGCCTGCGGCGAACAGGAGGAGAAAAGCGACCTGCTCGTGAGTGATTTTGTGAATATAGTAGCCTCGGCTCTTGAGGGCTGATGGTTTAAGATAAAGATATCATGGGAGATGAAATATGACCAATCAACCGAAGAAACCGGATGATCTGCGCATCGGCGTGTTTGTCTGCGAATGCGGGCTGAATATCGCCGGCACCATCGATTGCGCCGCGGTCAGCAAGTATGCGGCCACGCTCGATGATGTCGTGGCCGTGGTGCAAAACAAATACACCTGCGCCGATCCCGGGCAAAATGAAATCAAGAAGGCGATTATCGAGCATAAGTTGAACCGGGTGGTGGTTGCCTCGTGCACGCCCAAGATCCACGAGCCTACTTTCCGGCAATGTGTCGCCGATGCGGGGCTGAATCCTTACCTGTTCGAGATGGTCAATATCCGTGAGCACTGCAGTTGGGTGCATCAGACGGAGAAAGAGAAAGCCACCGAGAAGGCCAAGGACCTTGTCCGGAGCGGCGTGGCCCGGGCGCGTTTTCTGGAGCCACAGACGGAGATGGAGGTGCCGGTCACAAAAGCCGCGCTGATTATCGGCGGCGGTATCGCCGGGATTCAGGCGGCACTCGACCTGGCGGACGGAGGGCATAAAGTCTACCTTGTGGAAAAGGAGCCGAGCATCGGCGGGATAATGGCGGCTCTCGATAAAACGTACCCGACGATGGATTGCTCGATATGAATACTCGGGCCTAAGATGATGGATGTCGGTCGACATCCCAAGATTGAACTGATGACCTACAGCGAAGTCGAAGCAATAGCCGGCTTCGTAGGCAATTTTAATGTTACGATTCGTAAAAAAGCCCGATATGTAAATCCGAAAGAATGCACCGCTTGCACCGAGTGCGCCAAAGTCTGTCCGGTGGCGGTGCCGGATGAATATCAGCAGGGATTTTCCTCACGCAAGGCGATTTACATGCCGTTTCCGCAGGCGGTGCCGTCATCATATGTCCTTGACATGAAAAACTGCCTCGGCAACAACCCGCTGGCCTGCGGCAAGTGCGCCGATGCCTGCCAGAAGCACTGTATCGATTATGATGATCAGGATAAGCTTTTGAATATCGAAGTCGGCGTGGTGATTGCCGCCACCGGTATGGAGGCCTTCGATCCGACCGAATATGATGAATATGGATATACCCGATATGAAAATGTTATCACGAGTATGGAATTTGAGCGTCTGATTTGCGCCGGCGGCCCGACCGGGGGGCATTTCATACGGCCAAGCGACCGCAAAACACCTAAAACGATCGGATTTATTCAATGTGTCGGCTCCCGTTCCCGCGATGGACGCGGCAATCCATACTGCAGCAATATCTGCTGCATGAATACGGTCAAAGATACCCTGCTTCTCTGTGACCATTATCCGGGTATCGAGGCCAAAGTGTTTTATATGGATATGCGCGCTTTCGGCAAGGGATTTGAAGACCTTTACATGCGGAGTAAAGAGGAGGGGGTTAAGTATATCAGGGGTATTCCCGGAGAAGTGAGCGAAACCCCGCAGACCAACAATCTGATTCTTACGGTGGAGAATACAACGACCGGCAAGCGCGAAGAGCACGAACTGGAGATGTTGGTTTTATCGCAGGGGGTGATACCAAGGCGGGACAGTGAGCAGGTTCGAAAACTCCTGACGCTCTCCACCACCTCGGACGGTTTTATAATGGAGTCGCACCCCAAGCTGAAACCGGTGGACGCCCCGACGAAAGGTGTCTTTATCGCCGGGTGTGTCGAATCGCCGAAAGATGTCAAAGATAGCGTGACTCAGGCGAGCGCGGCTGCCGCCAGAGCAAGCATTCTTCTCAATGCCGGGAAGACCAAGGTTGAGGCGATCACTTCGCGCATTGATGCGGAAAAATGCAATTTCTGCGGTATCTGCGTTCAGGTCTGCCCGTATAATGCCATCAAAGCGCCGGACCGCGCCGCAAAGAAGGCTCCGGTGATTATTCAGGCGGCCTGTGCCGGATGCGGCGCCTGTGCCGCTGAGTGCGCGCAGGATGCCATTATCATGCGGCATTTCCGCGACGAACAGATTATAGCACAGATTGATGCAATATTGGAAAGGGACGCCCATAAGCACCTTCTGACCTTCGCCTGCAACTGGTGCAGCTATGCCGGCGGCGACAACGCCGGAACCTCGCGGCTGCAGTATCCGCCGACCTGCCGGCTGATAAGAACGATGTGCTCCGGGCGTGTCGATGAGAAATTTGTGATCCATGCGTTCCGGCTCGGTGCCCCGATGGTGCTTGTCTCCGGGTGTCATTTCTCGGACTGCCATTATATCAACGCCGTCCACTGGACACAGAAACGTCTGGATCGACTGTGGAACAAGCTGGAGAAATATGAAATCCGGCCGGAGCGGTTGCGCCTTGAGTGGATATCGGCGGCGGAAGGGCAGAAATTCGCCAGGGTGATGCGGGAACTGGAGAACGAAGTGAAACTGGTGACAACTGAAGAAATCGAGCATACCATGAAGGTCCTGGCCGAAGAGGAAGCCAAACGCGAACAGAAAATATCCAAAAGAACAGTAGGAGTTGAGACCTGATGGCGGCGAAAGAAACCGGATTCAAATGCCTGAATTGCGGGCATGAGTACATGGGAATGTACGATCCCAAGAATGTGACGGAAAGGTCCTGCCCGAAATGCCGCTCGAACAGCGTGAGGCGGCTGCCGGATGTGAAGGAGGCGGGCAAGTAGCCGGGGCGGAAGATGCCGGCGAACGACGCCGACAGTACCGTCCTTTGATATAAACCGGTGTGACAGGAGTCACATCATCATTGCAGTATGTATTATGTTACGTTTTAGGTAAGAACAGGTGGCGATATATTCGCTGGTAGAAAGGAATAATCATGCTTCTCAGAAATGTTCTCCAGGGCAGGCCGCAACAACTCCTCACGCTAGCTCCGGCGGCTCCCATCGAGGAGGTTATGGGCCTATTTGTCGACAAGAATCTTTGCTGTCTCCCGGTGGTCGAGGCAGAGGGGAAACCGGTCGGGATGATCAAAGGTCTGGATATTCTCTCGGCGATTCGCCGGGCCAAGGGTGATTACACGGGGTTGAAGGTCAAAGATGTCATGCGGGCCATTTCTGTCGAGGGAAAGCTGGATGACGACACCGCCTTTATCGCCAATCTTATGGAGAAGAAGAATATCTGCCATATCCCGGTTGTCAAAGGTGAGAAAATGGTCGGGTTCTTTTCTCTGCAGGATATCTATCGCATGAGAATGGAGGATATGGAGGCCGAGATACACACTCTCACCGATATGCTGAACAAGCGGGACAAGTCAGGAGATTACGACTCTTTCGCGTAGAGTATAAGGCAATTGGCGGCAAATGCTTCTTCGCAAGCGGTAATCCGGAGCCGACATCGATCCGGGCATGATTTGGCTGAATTCGTCTCACAATTTATCCTGTCACGCCGCGCAAATTGCTCTAATTATTCACTTCTATCCTGCCGAAGCCTGCCTTGAAATTCGAGTCCGGTTTATTTGATCGTAGGATAAAAAGTGAATAGTTCTAATTTATCCGACCTTTTCTCTATAGCATAATTTTTCCTCTTTCCAAATTGGCCCTGAAGTATCTATATTTAAGTCAAAATAAGACGGAACCGGAGGGAAAAGAAACCACCGGGCGGTCATTTCGGGTTTATCTCAAATATGGAGCATTTTGCTTCGTAGAAGGGCCAAATGGCATCCGTTATGCGCAATAATCAGATGAGCTATCTTAAACCAGTAAAATCACTTGCAGAGTCGGAGCCTATTCCGTCTCCGGGCTCGGGGGGGGCTATTCTCAAGCATCCGGGTATTCTTATCCTTTGCCGATCCCGCCTGATAGCTTATTTCCAAATGACCAAACCCTCCATTATGCTGTTGGTCCTGATTACCGCCGCGGCAGCCCTTCTCATTGAGGGAACCCTGACAGCCTATCCCGGAAAATTCACACTTTTTTTTACAGGTTTATTTCTGTCCGGCGGCGCGGCCAATTCGCTGAATCAGTACTTTGAAAGAGACATTGACGCCCGGATGAGTCGCACCCGGTGCCGCCGACCGCTTCCTTCGGGGAAGATTTCTCCTTCCGAGGCTTTGATTTTATCTATTGTCCTCGGCATCTCGGGCGTGACAATTCTTGGGATGTTTTTCAACTGGCTGACGGGGATTCTTTCGCTGGTCACAATATTATTTTATTCCCTCTTCTATACGCTGTATCTCAAACCGACCACACCTTATAATATAGTGGTCGGGGGAATTGCCGGAGCCATGGCTCCGCTCGGCGCCTGGCTGGCTGCAACCGGCGGCATAGCGGTTTTCCCCTGCTTATTGACTCTGATAATTATCCTCTGGACGCCGCCCCATTTCTGGGCGCTATCTTTGTGTTTCCAGGATGATTATCGGGCCTCGGGATACCCCATGCTTCCATTGGTAAAAGGCGCTGAAGCAACTTTGAAGCAGATTCAATATTATGCGGTGGCTTTGCTACCGGGAAGCTTGATTCCGCTGATGGTCGGGTCCGGATGGTTTTACCTGATCGCGGCCGTTTTTCTGGGTTTGATTTTTATCAAAAAGACAAATATGGCGCGAAAAGAAATGACTTATGAATCGTATTGGAGTATTTTTAAATTCTCGATATTCTATCTGATTGCATTGTGCGCGGCAATGGTTATAGACAGATTTTTATGACGGTTGGAGTAATTGAAGGCAATGGGGATATTGATTCAGGAGAGAATATCCAGTTGATAAATGATGTAAGTCTTCGAATGATTGTCATATATAATAAAGGTCGTTTTGCGGCCGTTGCGGCGATATTTGGCATGGCCGGATGAGTAATCATGATACAGATATTTCCCCGATGGACCAATAAACTTCCCCCATTAATTGCGGGGGGGCTTCTGCTTGTGTCGGTGACGGTAATAGCCGGATTCTGGTATTTTGGTTCGCCCCAGTATTCCGATGTCGGTTATCGGCCCAGACAACCGATACCTTATAGCCATAAACTTCATGCCGGGGATCTGGGAATTGATTGCCGCTATTGTCACTCCAACGTGGAAATTTCGCCGGTTGCCAATGTTCCTCCGACTCAGACCTGCATGAATTGCCATAAAATCATTTTGACTCAAAGTGAGAAGCTGTTGCCGGTTCGTGAAAGCTGGAGCAAACAAGAGCCGATTCAATGGATCAGAGTCCACAAACTTCCCGATTTTGTCTATTTCAACCACAGCGCTCATCTCAATGCAGGAGTCGGGTGCGCCGATTGCCATGGAAATATCGCCCAGATGGAAGTGGTCACCCAAAAGCAGCCCCTGAGCATGTCGTGGTGCCTTGATTGTCACCGCAATCCGGATATGCACCTTCGTCCTCGGGAGCAGCTGACCAACATGAATTGGGTTCCCCCCGCCGACCAGAAGGAATTTGCCGAACGGGTCAGGAAAGAGAAGCAGATTGCACCGCCCACCGATTGTTCGGGGTGTCACCGATGAGTGATAAATTGAAATACGACGGGAAAAGATACTGGCGGAATCTGACGCAATCAGCCGACAAGCCGGAATCTATGGAGGCCTTGCACCGGGAATTCCCGGAACACGCATGGGAAAAAGATAATTCCATTTCGCGGCGGAATTTTCTTTCTCTGATGGGCGCTTCTCTGGCTCTGGCCGGTCTGGCCGGATGCCGTCGCCCGGTGGATAAAATAATTCCTTACGTGAATCAACCCGAAGAGGTTATTCCCGGCGTGCCCCGGCATTATGCCACGACCATGCCGATTGGTCTGGATTCTTATGGATTGCTGGTTGAATGTCACGAGGGCCGGCCGACCAAAATAGAAGGAAATCCTTTACATCCGTCATCACTTGGGACCGCCGATGCAATGATGCAGGCCTCGATACTTGGGCTATATGATCCGGACCGTTCAAAAAGAGTTCTTTATCGCGGGAACGAACGCGAATGGACAGATTTCGTTTTGTTCTGGCGGGAGCAATATGAAAAATACCGGCAAGTGCGAGGGGAAGGCCTGGCGATCTTATCGCAATCATTTTCATCGCCCACACTGAAGGCGCTCAAAACAGAAATTCTTTCTGAATTTAATCTGGCATCCTTCGTGGTTTGGGATCCGGTCAGCGATGAGAATATTCTCCGGGCTATAGAAGGCAGTACCGGTTTGCCCATCCGGCCGGTTTATCATTATAACCGGGCCACGGTGATTCTCTCATTGGATTCCGATTTTCTACAAACCGAAAGCCAGAATCTTACGGCCGCCCGGGGTTTCGCCGATGGACGCCGCTTGAGTTCCGAGAAAGACAATATGAACCGGCTTTATGCGGTGGAGAGCACTTATTCTGTCACCGGAGGAATGGCGGATCATCGCTTTCGGCTGCCCGGTCGGCATATCGGCCCGTTTGCGGTGGCCCTGGCGCAGGAACTCAATGCACTTGGTCTGAATCTTAATATTGATACCAAAGCGGCCTACCCGGAGGGCATTTTTGATAAAAAGTGGATAAACGTGGTTGCCCGGGATTTGCTCTCGGCGGGTAAATCGAGTCTGATAATCGCGGGGCGTCGTCAGCCTTCTTATGTCCATGCTCTGATAATGGCCATCAATGACGCTCTGGGCGCAATTGGAAATACGGTCACCTATCGTAAGGCGGCCGATGCGGAGGTTCCAAATACCGATGATTTGGCAGTTTTAGTCGAAAAAATGAATCGGGGCAATATCTCGACATTAATTATCCTTGAAGGCAATCCGGTCTATAATGCTCCGTCAGATTTGAAATTTGCCGAAGCTTTAAAGAAAGTAGAGCATACCATTCATCTGAGTCTCTATAATGATGAGACATCCCAAGGGGTCGAATGGCATATCCCGGAAACGCATTATCTTGAGTCCTGGGGTGATGCCCGAGCGGTCAAGGGAACTTTAAGTGTTATCCAGCCGATGATTGAGCCTCTTTACGGAGGACACAGCTATCTGGAAATGTTAAACCTCATTGCCACCGGCCGGGATCAGCGCGGGTATGATTTGATCCGGGAACGATGGAAAGGATATATGGGAACCCCGAGTTTTGACAAATATTGGAAAGAAATTCTCTGTGACGGGGTTCTGACATCGGCGGCATTGCCATTGAGGGCGACTATGATTGATGACATCAATTTGAACCGGACGACTGCTTCAACCGGACCGGGAAATGAGTCCATTGATTATGACAATCCAGAGGTGGTTTTTGCCAGCGCGGCCCTTTTATCCGATAGGCAGGCTGTCGATAATGGCCGGCGGAAAGAATCTTATGACTCAATCTTAATGAATACGCATCAGGCCAATACCTATTACCCGACTGCGATTAAAATTGATTACGATTATCTGAACAGAGCTATTAATTCATCTATACCGGCCTATAAAGCAATCGATTCCAATAACTTGGAAGTGATTTTTGCATCCTCTCCACATCTGTTCGACGGCCGCTTTGCCAATAACGGCTGGTTGCAGGAACTTCCCGATGCCGTTACAAAAATTACGTGGGATAATCCGGCCTTAATAAGTCCGCGAACGGCCAAAGAATTGAATCTTGAAAATGGCGATATGGTCAGGCTGGATTACCAGGGGCACTCTCTGGAGATGCCGGTATGGATCGTACCAGGGCAGGCGGATTATTCGGTGATTCTAATACTCGGTTACGGTCGAAAAGCCGCGGGAAAAGTCGGCGACAATGTCGGTTTCGACACATATAAATTGAGAACCTCCGACGCCAAAGATTTTGGGGAGGGCCTGGAAATAATCAAAACCGGGCAGACTTATAAGCTGGCCGTGACTCAGGAGCATCAGAGCATGGAGGGGAGGCCATTGGTGCGGGAAGCAACTCTCGATGAATACCGTCGTCAGCCGGATTTTGCACCTCAGATGGTCAAGCATGCGGCGATTGAATCGATTTTCACCGAACATAAATATGACCGGGGTTATCAATGGGGCATGGCAATAGATCTCAATGCCTGTATTGGATGCAATGCCTGCACCATTGCCTGCCAGAGCGAAAACAATATTCCGATTGTCGGCAAGGAGCAGGTGGCACGGGGAAGAGAAATGCACTGGATAAGAAACGACCGCTATTTCGTGGGGGATATCGATTCCCCGGAAATGGTTCATCAGCCGATCGCCTGCCAGCACTGCGAAAACGCTCCCTGCGAGACAGTTTGTCCGGTGGCGGCTACGGTGCATGACAGGGAAGGACTTAATGTGATGACCTACAACCGGTGCATCGGAACCCGATACTGCTCCAATAATTGCCCTTATAAAGTGCGCCGGTTCAATTTCTTCAATTATACCAACAAATTATCCGAAACCATAAAAATGGCGCAAAATCCGGATGTAACGGTCCGTTCCCGCGGCGTGATGGAAAAATGCACTTTCTGTGTCCAGCGTATCAGTCATGCCAAAGCCAGAGCCAAATTGGAGGGGAGAGAGGTTCGCGATGGGGAACTGGTTACGGCCTGCCAGCAAACCTGTCCGTCCCGGGCGATTGTTTTTGGAAATATCAACGATCCCGAAAGCGAAATAGCGCAAATAAAAAAGCAGAATTGTAATTACCAGATTCTGGCCGAATTTAATACAAGGCCGCGCAATTCATATCTGGCGCGGATCCGCAACCCGCATCCGGAACTGGAGAATTATAAACCTATTACAGGTTAGAAAACTGAAGCAAGAAACAGATTATCGTGAAAAACGCTGCCGAAAATTTGCCTCGTTCTTATGTCGATGAACCTCCGCTGATATCCGGAAATCAGACTTTCGGGACGGTGACCGATAAGATCAGTCGGATAGTCGAGCATAAAGTATCAAAATATTGGTACCTGGCCATAGCTATAAGCGGTTCGCTAACGCTGGTCCTGCTGGGTTCGATCGGCTATCTGGTCTGGGAGGGGATCGGCATCTGGGGTGTCAATATTCCGGTCGGCTGGGGATGGGCGATAGTCAATTTCGTATTCTGGGTGGGTATCGGGCATGCCGGGACTTTGATATCGGCCATCCTGTTTCTGTTGCGGCAGCGGTGGCGGACCTCAATCAATCGGTTTGCCGAGGCGATGACTCTTTTTGCCATTCTGTGCGCTCTGATATTCCCCGGAATTCATGTCGGACGAATCTGGGTCGCCTACTGGATGGCCCCGGTACCCAACCAGATGTCGTTGTGGCCCAATTTCCGGAGCCCGCTCCTGTGGGATGTCTTTGCCGTCAGCACCTATTTTACCGCCTCTTTTCTTTTCTGGTATACCGGTCTGATTCCCGATCTGGCAACTCTACGCGACAGGGCGACCGGGAGGTTGAGAAAAATAATTTTCGGCATCTTTTCTCTGGGCTGGCGGGGGGGAAATCGCCAGTGGAAGCATTATGAGCTTACTTATCTGATACTGGCGGGAATTTCCACGCCTCTGGTGCTCTCGGTTCATAGCGTGGTAAGTACCGATTTTGCGGTCAGCCTTCTTCCCGGCTGGCACACAACTATTTTCCCGCCCTATTTTGTGGCCGGAGCCATTTTCTCGGGATTTGCCATGGTTGTGACTCTGGGCATAATCGCGCGAAAAATTTTCATGCTTGAAGATTTTATCACCGTCAATCATCTGGAAAAAATGGCCAAGATCATGATGGTGAC
>JAPLUR010000073.1 GCA_026397505.1 Candidatus Zixiibacteriota bacterium | reverse complement strand
AGTACGGCATGAAAACCCTGAATCAGTCTCTGGCCGAGAATTATAATTCCGGGAAAATCACTATCGGCGACGCCATGAGTTTCAGCTAGAATATGCAGGAATTGAATGAGATGTTATCCCGGGGCAAAACGCCGGAGATGGCTTAGCCCTCGGCCGGGAAAGGGAAAAGAGTATGCCAGAATTTGAATACAAAGGAAAAACTCTTGCCGGTGCGGCCGTACAAGGGGAATTGTCGGCCGGAAGCCGCGAGGAACAGGAGCGGGCCCTGCGCCAGAATCGAATTCTTGTCGCGAGCATTCGCAAAAAACCGGCGGAACTGAAAATCAAGCTCGGGTCCGGCATCAAGAAATTCGACATTTCGCGTTTCTCCCGGCAGTTTGCCACCATGATTGGAGCCGGACTGCCGATGGTGCAGTGTCTGGAAATTCTAAGTACCCAGATGGAAAGTAAAGAACTCTGCCGGATTATTAACGAAGTCAAAGAGTCGGTTCAGGGCGGTTCCACTCTTTCGGAGGCGCTCTCTCGCCATCCCAAGGTTTTCGACCATCTGTATACCAACATGGTGGAAGCCGGTGAAATGGGCGGCGCACTCGACACGATTCTGGTGCGTCTGGCCGTCTATCGCGAAAAGGCCGATAGCCTTATTCGCAAGGTCAAGGGCGCCATGGTCTATCCGACCGTCATCTGCGTTGTGGCGGTTGTAGTGACTATCGCCATGCTGACTTTCATTGTTCCGACTTTCGCCAAGATGTTTGGCGGCCTGGGTGCGGAGTTGCCCAAACCAACGCTGGTGATTCTGGCCATAAGCAATTTCCTCCAGAAATATTTCCTGCACCTCTTTCTGGGATCGATTGGCGCCGTGGTCGGCTTTATCTACTGGGTGAGAACGGAGACGGGACGAGCGCTGTTTGATGCTTTCCTCATTAAGGCGCCGATCTTCGGAAATCTTGTCCGCAAATCATCCGTGGCGCGTTTCACCCGCACTTTGGGGACGCTTCTTTCTTCGGGTGTTTCTATCCTTGATGCTTTGGAGATTACGGCAAGGACGGCCGGCAACGTGGTGATCGCCAATGCCATTAAAAAGTCGGTGCTGTCAATTGCCCAGGGTGATACGATCACGGCTCCCTTGAAGGAAACCGGGGTTTTCCCGCCGATGGTGACGCAGATGATTTCAGTGGGCGAAAAAACAGGCGGTCTCGATGATATGCTTCAGAAAATAGCGGATTTCTATGATGAGGAGGTCGATGCCGCGGTCAGCGCTCTAACCTCTATGATTGAACCGCTCATTATAGTGGTTATGGGTATTGTCATCGGCGGCATATTGATTGCCATGTATTTGCCAATGTTCGATATTGTCGGCAAGATAGGATAACAACGACATAGCAGGGGCGCCTTCGGGCGCCCTTTCATTTTGATATGAATTCGAGTCCCTTCGCCCTCAAGCCCGGGTGGCTTTTATCGCTTCGCCTGACCACCTATATTCTTGTCACCGGGATCATTGTCTTCTGGATGCGTTACCCGGCCTATTTGAGTTTCCCTTTTTTTGCCTATTCCTTTTTGACTTTGCTTCTGCCGGTGCTTTTTCTTTTCCGTCGCTGGTTTGAGACCAAAACACTGTTCAACGTTCTTCCTTTTCTGCAAACCCTTTCCGAGATAATCGTTGAGGCAGGGATTATTTATGCCACGGGCAATATTCAGTCGGCTTTTTCAGGCCTCTTTGTTCTGACCATTATTTCCTCGGCGCTGGCCAACCGGCTGGCCGGGACACTTGGCATAGCATCGCTGGTTTCGTTCTCATATGCCTTTATCATCTGGTTCGGCCTTGGCGGAAGCAGTGGGCCGGGCTCTTCCAGCCGCGCTCTGGAAACCATATTCTCCACCCAGGATGCTGCTTTCTATAATATCTTTCTTCATATCCTTATCTTCTATCTGGTGGCTTTCATCTCGGGATTTCTGGTCGAACGACTGAGGCGCAAAGACCTTCAGCTGGCTAGCGCCTCACAGGCCCTGAAGCAGGCCAAGCTGGATACGAATGATATTCTCCGCCACCTTAACTCCGGCCTGGTCACCATCGATCCGGACGGTCGGGTAATCTTCTTCAATCATGCCGCCGAGATGATTATGGGCTTTGCCGAGTCGGAAGTGAAAGGAAGAGATTTTCGTGAGATTTTCTCCGGCCGTATGCCGCAACTGGTCGCTAATCTGTCGGGCGTGCTGCGGGCTCGAAAAGGATCTCCCCGGAATGAGATGGAGATTATTAATCGGGAGGGCCGCTCTATTCCGCTGGGCGTCTCTATTTCTCTCTTGGAAGAGGAATGCGACAATATTCGCGGTGTCATTGCCATTTTTCAGGACCTTACGGAAACCAAGAAGCTGGAGGAGAAAATCCGCTTGGCGGATAAAATGGCAGCGGTCGGCGAGCTTTCGGCGGCCATTGCACATGAAATAAGGAATCCTCTGGCGGCTATCTCAGGTTCTGTCGAGGTTCTTCAGGCAGAATTGAATCTCTCCGGCGAGAATCGCCGCTTGATGCAATTAATTGTCAAGGAATCGAGCCGGCTGAATAATATCCTGACCGATTTTCTGCTTTACGCCCGGGCCAATCGTCCTGTCTTCAATAAAGTCGAACTCTGCCGTTTGGTCAGCGATGTCTTCGAAATGATAAGACATCACTCGGCATACAATAAGGATATCACTCTTAAGCTATCAGCCTCCGATTCGTATATCTATATTTTCGGCGATGAAGATAAGATTAAGCAGATATTAATTAATTTGATCGTCAACGCCTGCGAGGCGCTGGAGGGACGAAAAGGGGAAGTTTCCGTCTGGCTGGAAATAGCTCCGGACAGATCTGTTGTGCTGCAAGTGATTGATAACGGCCCGGGAATTGAGAAGTCAACCATTCCCAAAATATTCGATCCCTTCTTTTCCAACAAGAAAGAGGGAACGGGACTGGGTTTGGCTATTGTCCAGCGTTTGGCCGAGAGCCTTCGCATCGAACTGCAGGTGCGCACGCACCCGGGAGTGGGAACCGCTTTTATACTCCATTTCAGGCAGGCGCCGGGGAAACGTGCCGGGCAGCCGGATTCCCAGGCCGCCGCCAATTCCAATAAAATCGCGATTTTATCGTAACCGCCTAAGGTTCGAGTTTTTTGGGCTTGCTTTTGGTGTCAGGTTGTATAAATTCCATAAATTTGCATTTGTAAAAACATAGGAATTTATGAGATGAAAGCCAGAATATTTATTTTAGGCCCGACAACTTTTCTTTTCATAGCCATTTCGTGGCTTGGCGGATGCCAGCCCTCCAAAGTCACGGTCACCGAAATTGCCAGGCAGGATTTCCCGGTCGCCACAATTGATTCCACTGTCACGATTCCGGCCACAAAGCTCTATGAACGTCTCGCTGCGGGAAAACTGCTGGAAAAGGGCGGCATCCTCGATTCAAGCACTTTTTTTGACACCCTTAAGGCAATTGTCGTCGATTCCGCGGTCTCCACGGAAGCCGGGAAAATCAATCTGCGCGATGATATCGTCCTCTATCGTATCTTTCAGGCGCGTTATAATGATTTCTTTCTTAACTATTTCTATCGAAAATATATCATCGATTCAATCAAAGTGGACTCGATCGTGGTGGATAGTTTTTACCGGGCTCACCCCGAGAAATACAGCAATAAGGAGCAGGTCCATGCTCGACAGTTGGTTATCTCGGCTGATGGGCTCCGCTATGGCAAGGATTCCTCATTATATAAGAATTATACTTTGGAGCAGCTTGATTCTGTCGCCAAAGATATGATCTATAGCCTGCGGGCTCGTATCGATACCGGCGAGGTACTGGGGAATCTGGCCTATCTATATTCCGTCAACCGGGAATCCGGCGATAAATATGGTGAGTTGGAATATTTCACGCGCAATACCTACAATGAAGAATTTGAGGAACAGGCGTTTTCGCTGCCACCCGGCGAGATGTCGCAGCCTTTTCGATCACGTGACGGGTGGCATATTATCCAGGTTATTGACCATCTTAATGCAGGGCTGGCCCCGCTGACTCCTGAGGTATATGGCGCTGTCTCGATGCAATTTGCCTCGGAAATGGCCGGCGGCAGGGCAAGGTATTTCATTGATTCCCTGGTTTCGCAGGCCAAAATCATATTTAACGATTCGGCGCTGCTCAAGGAAGCCCGGCATGTTCCGGAAACAACCTGGGCGGCCGTTATCAATGGCATCGATACGATAACCTTTTATCGGCTGGGGGATATCTTTGACCAGTATTCAATTAAGCCCGCGGCAGACTCGGTGATGTTGAAAGCAAAACATGCGGTTCTACTGCGTGAGGCTTACAGATATCTGGCGATGCAGGCCGGTCAGCAATTGGGGTATGCCGATGCCCCGGTAGTCTTGGCGGAGAGAGAGCAGCTCTATCATAAGTACGCTATGGGTGTTGTGCGAAAAGGCGGACAGGACCCCGAATATATGCCTTCTGATAGTCTTATTAGCGATTATTATGAGAGGAATATTGACCGATTCACCTTCAAGAAACCGATCTATGTCCAGCATATAATTGTGCAGGATTCTCTATTCGGTGAATTCCTGCGGGACCAGGCTCTTTCCGGAGTTGATTTTCTGGGTCTTGCCAAGCAGTACTACCCCGGCGCAGAGGAAATTCGGGTGGCGGCCGCCGATCTGGGTTATATTGGTCCTGGCGAAATGCCCGAGAATTTCTATCGGGCGGCCTGGGGGACGGCCAGGGGAAATGTTTCGCACCCGGTGAAAACCGAGTGGGGATATCACATCATAAAAGTGATTGATCGCAAGAATGATAAGCCTCTGACCGAGGTCAAAAGCCTTATCATCGATGCTCTCAGAATCGAACATGCCAGGGAACTGAACGACCGGTGGGAAAAGGAGATTCTGGGACGACACCGGATAGAATATCACCTGGAAAAACTGAAAAGGATAGAACTTCCACCGAAAGCGCGAAGATAATCCCTTTCGATCAGGGCGGAGACTGTGTCGGACAAGGAACCTAATCAGATTACTTTCAAAGGGGAACTGCTTCGGAAACTCACTCATATCTTTGCTTTGGTGATTCCCGGAGGGTATTACATCTTTGGTCTGACCAGGGCTGAAGCGCTTACTATCATGATCCCCATATCTCTGGCCATGGTCTTCATTGACATCGGACGGCTCAAGAATTGGAGGCTCTGGTATTATCTTCGCGGGCTTCTTTCGCCGATTATCCGTGAGCATGAGATGAAAGGTGATTTCACCGGGGCCAGTTATATTCTGGTAACCTCATGTTTTGTCATTGCCCTCTTTGCCAAACCGGAGGCGATCGCCGCCCTGACGTTTATCATGACTGGCGACCCGGCGGCGGCCATTATTGGACGCAAGTATGGACGGCATCGCTTTAAAACCAAGTCGGTTGAAGGGTCGCTGGCTTTCTTGGCGGCGGCGATGATTATCGCTTTCATTGTCCCCGACCTTCCTCTGATGATAGGTCTTATCGGCGCGCTTACGGCGACCGTCACTGAAGCCGTCTCATTCCATGTCGATGATAACACTTCGGTCCCCCTTATTTCGGGTCTGGTTATGCAGCTGGTGCATGCGGGGATGGGCATGTGAGAGGAGCAGACTCCTTGCTGCATTTTGCCCTGGTTTGAGAGAGCCATATTACTTATATTCCACATATGAAATATATTGATCTGCGTTCCGACACGGTCACCAGACCTTCGCCGGAAATGAGAAAAGCAATCGCTGAGGCGGAGGTAGGCGATGATGTTTTTGGCGACGACCCGACCGTAATTCGGCTGGAAAAGAAAGTGGCCGATCTTTTCGGCAAAGAAGCCTCCCTTTTTGTACCCTCCGGCACAATGGGAAACCAGGTGGCCTTGAAAACCCTCTCCGAACCGGGGTGGGAATTGCTCTGTGAACGCGATTGTCATGTGGTTAACTATGAGGTATCCGGGCCGGCCGTGCATTCTTCGCTGCTGGTCAATATGATCTCGACCGAGCGGGGAGTAATGACCGCCGAACAGATCGAAAGCAGCGTGCGGCCTCCTAATGTTCACCACCCCATTACCAAAATCGTAACCATAGAGAATACTCATAATCGTCACGGCGGAACTATCTATCCGCTGGAAGAAATCAGGCGAATTCGCACCGTGGCCGACAAGCATGACCTGCTGATGCACCTTGACGGCGCCCGTATCTGGAACGCGAGTGTGGCTACCGGTATTGCCTTGTCAGATTGGGCGGCGCCCTTTGATTCGATTTCAGCCTGCCTCTCCAAAGGTCTGGGGGCGCCGGTCGGGTCGATGATAATCGGCTCGCGAGAATTCATTGGAAAGGCGCGGCGCAACCGAAAGCTCTTCGGTGGTGGAATGCGGCAGGTGGGGATTCTGGCCGCGGCAGGGCTTTATGCCCTGGAGCATAATATCGAACGTTTGGCTGACGACCACCGCAATGCCCGTCTCCTAGCTGAGGGATTGGCAAACATCAAAGGCTTTGAATGCGACCTTTCACGCGTCGAAACCAACATCGTGATTGTCGATATCGCCAAAACCGGCAGGACACCCGATGAAATGGTCACTATCCTCAGAGAGAAAGGCGTCCTGGCCGTCGTCTTCGGGAAGACCCGTCTTCGTTTTGTGACTCATTTGGATATCTCTCGAGAAGATTGTCTCAAGGCGCTGGAGATAATTTCTCAGATACGGTTGAACTGATAGTGAGGGCCGATGAGCATTATTTCCTGGACGGTGCTTGGTTCCTCCTCAGGTATCCCCTCGGTTGAGCGAGCCTGCTCGGGACATATTCTGGCATTAGACGATCGATTAATTCTTTTTGACTGTGGCAGCGGCGTGACTTCCTCGTTGCTACGGCATGGTTTTGATCCCGGGGAAATCGATTCAGTCATAATTTCCCACACTCATGCCGACCATATTTCCGATTTGCCTCTTTTCCTTCAGCTTCTTCATCAGGAAAAGCGGACTTCCGATTTAACTGTTTATTTGCCGTCAGAGGCGATAACACAAATCGGCGGTTATCTTGACGCGGCTTATCTTTTCCGGGAAAAGTTGCCCTTTCCGCTGCAATTGAGACCGATAACGGAGATAATGACCTTCTTGGAAGGTGCCGTCATCGTCGACTCCATCATGAACGACCATCTCAAAAGTAATGAGGAGATCATAAAGGAATCAGGTTATCCCAATCGGATGGAAGCCTACTCGTTTCTTATCAGATGTGAAGAAGATATTAAAATTTTCTATTCTGCCGATGTCGGAACTCTGGAAGATATCGGAAATTATATCGAGGGCACCGACCTGCTTGTAGTGGATTCAACTCATATCGCATTTTCCGCTTTGCTCCAGCTTGTGGAGGAACGCAATCCAAATAATGTGATTTTGAGCCATATGTCCGATGACGTCCTCAAACAATTGAAATTGTCAATTAATGGGATGCAGACCCGCACAAAGATTATGGTGGCGGAAGATGGTTTTGCTTTCAGATTTTGAATGGATCATGTGTCATGCGTGTTCTGTCTTAAAAGCGTCATAAGGCGAGTCTGCATTCAGCGATACCGCAGCAAAATTCTTATTTTGATATATTGCTTGACAAAAGCTGGAATGTTGTCTTTATTTTCGACTCTGAAATTTGTTAACCGTTTATTTGTCGTAAGGAGAGCCTTATGGCCGAAAGAGTTTCAAATCAGAGCCTGCTGACATGGTTCCTGCAAAGATTCTCCGGGCTTTTTCTGGCATTCTTTCTCTTCACGCATATTGATGTGCATCATTTTCTGCATAGAGAAGGATTGATAGATTTCGCCGTGGTCAATCAGCGCTTGGGCGGCTCATTCTGGTGGAAACTGTACTACTTATTATTCGTGCCGTTCTGCGTGTTTCACGCCTTGAACGGTATCTGGGCCATCTTGGCCGACTACCGTCCCTCGGGAGGTTTCACGGTTACCACCAAGATTGTATTCTGGGTTATCGGTATCCTGCTGATCTTTATCGGTGCCATGACCCTGATCAACCTGTTCGCGGTGGGGGTGTAAGATGGCTTTCAAGGGGTTTTTAAAGAACGCTTACATCGACACCAATTTGAACAAGAATGTTGGCACTTTTGCTTATCTTTTTCACCGAATCACCGGCATCGGGCTGGTTGTCTATCTTATTATGCACACCTATGTATTGTCATCGGCCATTTCGGGGCATCAGGATTTCAATAAGCGAATGGGTCTGGTGCAGAATCCATTTTTCGCTTTTCTGGAGATACTCCTGGTCGCAGGAGTATTTTTCCACATGCTCAACGGCCTCCGGATTTCGATCTGCGATTTCTTCGGATGGTCTCGTGCCCACAAAGTCTTTTTCTGGATTGAACTCGTGCTGTTTGTCGCCATAATGATTATTACGGTGATCTTGCAGTGGCCGAAGATGCAATCCGGATACTATCCGAGCATATAGGAGAGGCGGAAAAAATGTTTTATGATGTAATTGTTGTTGGGGGCGGGCTGGCCGGGATGCGGGCCGCAATAGCGGCTCATGATGCCGGCGTAAAAGTGACCCTGATCTCTAAAATTCATCCGGTCAGGTCGCACTCGGGAGCGGCGCAGGGCGGCATTAACGCCGCACTGGCCAATCACCCCGATGCGAAAGATGACACGCCCGACCGGCATGCCTATGATACAATCAAGGGTTCCGATTTTCTGGCCGATCAGGATGCGGTCGAGATTATGACCGCTACTGCGCCGGAAATTATATATGAATTCGATCGCTGGGGCTGTCCTTTCTCGCGTTTTGATGACGGCTCTATCGCACAGCGGCCGTTCGGCGGCGCCGGATATCCGCGAACCTGCTATGGGGCCGATCGCACCGGGTTGTACCTTCTTCATACCCTTTACGAACAGGTGGTCAAACGCAATATCGGAGTCCTTTATGAGAGATTCGTGACGAAGTTGGCGGTAAAAGCAGGGAGATGCGCGGGCGTGGTCGTGATGAACCTGCACAACGGCGAATTTCAGGCCATCGGCGCCAACGCCGTCATATTTGCCACCGGCGGTTCCGGGCGTGTCTACTCGGTGAATACCACCAATGCCCATGCCTCGACCGGTTTGGGTGTGGCGATACCGTACTGGGCCGGCGTACCTGTCGAAGATATGGAATTTATTCAGTTCCATCCGACCGCACTTGACGGCTCCTCGATCTTAATGACCGAGGGTTGCCGCGGGGAGGGCGGATATCTCACCAATAATAAGGGCGAACGGTTCATGAAGAATTATGTTTCCGAGAAAATCATGGAACTGGCGCCCCGCGATATCACAGCCCGCTCCATTCAGACCGAAATAAATGAAGGCCGCGGTTTCGAGGACCGTTATGTGTACCTCGACCTGCGCCACCTGGGCGCCAAAAAGATCATGGAAAGGCTCCCCGGTATCCGTGAAATTTGTATCAATTTCAGAAGTATCGATCCGATCAAAGAGCCGATTCCGATTCACCCCGCCATGCACTATACGATGGGCGGAATCGCCTGCGACAAGGACGGCATGACCCAACTGGATGGTTTCTATGCTGCCGGTGAATGCTGTTGTGTTTCGGTGCACGGCGCCAACCGTCTCGGCGGCAACTCGCTTCTCGATACCGTCGTTTTCGGCGCCAGATGCGGCCGCCATGCCGCCGCACGGGTGAAAGGAATGTCGCAGACTGTCGATACCGACACGCTCAACTCGGCCCTGAAAACGGAAGAGGAGCGGTTCAACAAGCTGCGCAGTAATAAAGGTACCGAAAATCCCTACACGATCAAGAACGAACTGTCGCAGGTAATGATGGATAATTACGGTATTTTCCGGAACGAAACCGATATGAAGAAGGGCGTGGAGGAAGTCTATGCCTTCAAAGAGCGGTTCGAACACATCCGGGCCATTCCCGATACCGGAAAATTCAATTTTGATTTTCTCTGGGTGACCGAAATCGCCGGGAATATCGATGCCGGTCTCTGCATCGCCAAGGGCGCGCTCAATCGCGCCGAGTCGCGCGGCTCGCATTTCCGGATCGATCACAGCAAGCGTGATGATGGGCAATGGCTGAAACATTCGATGTTTACGTTCAGACCGGAGGGCCCCGAGATTTCGTACAAACCTGTCACCATGGGCAAATACAAACCTGAAGAAAGGAAGTACTGATATGCCGACTTTCAAAGTATTCAGATACAATCCAAAATCGGATGAGCAGGCATATTTCCAAACGTACCAGCTTCCTGATATAAAGGGAATGACCGTTCTGGAGGGTCTTTACCATATCCTGGAGAATATTGATTCGACACTGGCGTTCCGTTCCTCCTGTCGTGCCGGGGTGTGCGGTTCCTGCGCTCTGCATATCGGCGACCAGTACCGTCTGGCCTGCGAAACACAAATTGCCCATGTCGGGAATAATATTACTATCCGTCCGCTGGCACACATGAAAGTGATTCGCGACCTTGTGGTCGATCTCGATCCGTTTTTCGCGCAGTATGCAGCCATCAAGCCGTATTTGATTGGGGAGCCTCCGGCAAAGGGATTTAAACAGTCGCCCAAAGAGCGGCTGAAAATCGACCTTCTGGTTGATTGTATTTTCTGCGCCGCCTGTTATGGCTCTTGCCCCGTGGTGGCAACCGATGAGAAATATCTCGGGCCGCAGGCTATGCTCAAGGCGCTTCGCTTTGTCGATGATTCCCGCGACGGTGCCGCCGGCGAGCGGCTGGCCTATCTGGCCACCGATTTCGGGGCCTTCCGCTGCCATACCATTTTCAACTGCCAGCAGGTTTGTCCCAAGAAACTCGACCCGACCGGAGCCATTGGAAAACTGAAAATGAAAGCGCTCTGGGCAAAGTTCGCAGGGAAACTGCGCCGGGCAGGCTGATCCATTAGAATATGACTCTTTAAGGCGGGAGCTGACCCCCGCCTTTTCTATATCCAATTTGATAATCCGGGCCACGGCCGATAACTGTTGACTTTTCCGGCTATTATGATAAATTTTGTCCCGGAATATAGGTCAGGGTCTCAAAGGACCCTGACGTAATTGTAAATAGAAGAAGGACTATTTATGAGACTTTACGAGTACGAAGGCAAAGAGCTCTTTGCCAAATTTAAGATACCTGTTCCCAAAGGGAAAATTGCGACAACGCCGGCCGAGGCCGAAAAGGCTGCAACGGAGCTGAATGTCCCGGTGGTGCTTAAATCGCAGGTGCTGACCGGCGGGCGCGGTAAAGCGGGCGGGGTTAAGATCGCCAATACTCCGGCTGAGGCCGGAGCGCTGGCGGCGCAACTGTTCCAGCTCAAAATCAAGGGATATCCGGTCGAGAAACTTCTGGTGGAACCGAAACTCGATATTAAAAAAGAGATATATATCGGCGTCACGATCGATCGCACTAATTACAAACTGGTTGTTATCGCCTCCGGCGAGGGAGGTGTCGATATCGAAATCACGGCCGAGAAATCGCCGGAGAAGATTGTCAAAAAGTCGCTGGATATCGATGAGGAACTTTATGGTTTTGATGCCATCGAAATCGCCAAGAGGATCGGTATCGGCTCCGACCTGATCAAGGATGGCTCGGCTATTATCACCAACCTGTACAAACTCTTCAAGAAGTATGATGCCAAACTGGCCGAAATTAATCCTCTGATCATCACGGCCGACAATAAATTGATTGCCGCCGACAGCCGGATATCGCTCGATGATGATGCCACCTTCCGCCATCCGGAACTGTCCGAGATGGGAATCGAAAAACGCCACGAGGAAGGGGAGATGACGCCGCGCGAAATGCGGGCTAAAGCGGATGATATACCATATCTCGACCTCGACGGCGATATCGGGATGTTTCCCGGGGGTGCCGGTTTCGGAATCATGGGGAATGATTTTATCCAGTACTATGGCGGCAAGCCGGCCAATTTCATGGATTCCGGCGGCGGGCCGACGCCGGAGCGGCTGGCAAAAATGCTGGTGCTCCTCGATGAAAATCCCGGTGTCAAAGCAATTTTCGGCGCGCGATTCGGCGGGATTTCACATTGCGATGATTTTGCCAAAGGGGTCGTAATGTTCCTGAAAGAGCATGGGCTTTCCAAGCCGATGGTGATGCGAATGACCGGCAACATGTGGCAGGAGGGGGTGCGGATTTTCGAAACGGCCAAAAAAGAAAATCCGCAGTTGTTCCGGAATATCGAATTCCACGGGATCGAGACGCCGATTGAGGAGATTGCCAAGAGGGCGGTGGAATTATCGAAACAGGCGGGAGGTAAGTGAAAATGGCTATACTGGTCGATAAAAATTCGCGCGTGATGGTACAGGGGATTACCGGTGGGGCCGGAAAGTTCCACGCCAAAAGAATGATCGAATACGGCACCAATATTGTCGGTGGAACCTCTCCCGGCAAAGGTGGTACAACCATCGAGAATAAACCGGTATTCGATACGGTCGCCGAGTGCGTACAGGCCACCGGCGCCGATACTTCGGTGATATTCCTTCCGGCGCCATTTGTGAAAGAGGCGGCCATAGAGGCCATCCGGGCCGGGATAAAATTCGTGGTGGTGATACCAGAGCATATCCCGATACACGACATGATGGTAGTGCGCAAAGAGGCGGTGGCGCATAAAGCAACCGTGCTCGGCGGCAACACCGCCGGGATTATCACCCCCGGTGAGGCCAATCTCGGCATCATGCCGGATATAGCTTTCACCCCCGGGCGGGTCGGCACGGTCAGCCGCTCCGGTTCGATTACTTACTATATCGCCGATACCCTCACCCGCACCGGATACGGCGAGACCACCTGTGTCGGTCTGGGCGGAGATCCGATACTCGGCTCGACCTTTGATGAGATTCTCTGGATGTTTGAGCAGGACGCCAAAACAAAAGCCGTGGTGATGACCGGTGAGATCGGCGGCGTATATGAAGAGCGCGCGGTCGATACCATCAGGAAGATGAAGACGCCGGTGATTGCCATGATTGGCGGGATTTTCGCTCCGCCTGGGAAGCGAATGGGGCATGCCGGAGCGATTGTCGAAGGGAAAATGGGAACAGCCCGGGAGAAGTTGGAGGCACTGACCGCGGCTGGCGCCCACCCGGCCCGAACATTTATGGATATTCCCGAGATATTGAAGAAACTGGGTGTATAGAAAGAGCAATCGATGATTTCGATCGATGCGGGCGGCCCAAAGGCCGCCCTTTTTTATTTCCATATTTTGAACAGTCCAGCGTCACTATTTTGGAGCATTCAATTTGCAAGGAGGTAAATCGACCATGAACAGACTATGTAGATGGCGGCAGGCACTTGTCCTCATTCTCTTTCTACCGATGGCATCCTTAGCCGGCGAAAATCCGCCTGCCTTTGTATCGTTCAACGGGGGAGCAGGGGTAATGCCGATGAGCGACTGGGACAGCGAAGCCAAAGCATATCCCAATTCCTACTATTCGCAGAATGATTATGCGGGGTACATGGACCTGCGTTTGAGTCTCATTTCGGGGCCTCATCATTCCTTTCGGTTCGCAATCGGCCATATTAAAACGTCATCGACAGTTACTTATGCCCGGCGTGTCGCCTATGATTTTGATGTTCAGGTGACTGCGGTGAAAACCATACTCTGGCAATTCAGCGCCATACCGATGGAATTTTCTTATGAGTATCATCCATTGGGGAATGAAGGGGGAGTCGTCTCGTTTTTCGGAGGAGGTGTTTCGGGTTATCTCACTAAGATTGACAGAAGAGATTATGACCTCTACAATTATTCTCGGGACACCTATTTCTCCATAAAAGCGAGCGGATATGATGAAATCGGTTATGGTTTTCAGGTTTTTGTCGGCGTGCGGGCATTTGTATGCTCCGGGCTGTTCATCGAGACACAATTGCGGGGTAGATATGCCGACGGCACCGGCCTGACTCATGACCATAGTGATATCAAAGTTAAATTTACCGGTCTCGATCTAACCACCGGACTGGGATGGAAATTATGATGTCGAAGAGGCGTCCCTGTTGACCGGTTTTTCGCGACCCCGCGCCGCATCGCGCCTGCACATTTACTTGACAATTCGTTGCCTGATTCGTCATAATATGAGGTAAATTATACGACTATTCCCGGGAGGAACGATGTCTGGTCGTCTTATTATCGCCGGTGCAATTCTTATTCTTTCCTTGCTGTGCGTCACTGCCTGCGGCGCCGAGAAGGGATTTTTCGCCGAATTGGATGCCTCAGTGTATATCATGAATTGGGAGAATCGTTATCTCTATGGATTCACACCCCAGGTCGGATATAAATTGTCTTCCGATTATCTTGCCGGCCTTTCATGCGGATATTATATGACGGATAGTATTGAAATGCCTGGCGGCGGCAACAAATATACACATTATCCACTCCGTTTGCATCTCCAGCGCCGCGTTAATGACCTGCTTTTTCTTGAGGGTGGTCTGGAGTATCTTTTTATTCAACGGGAAACCCATGGATTCTATCATACCGACACCGGTTTCGTTTTTGATAGCCATGAAAGCAGCGATCACGCCCATGGACCCTTTATCGGGCTCGGTCTGAGCGGACCGGTGGGCCAAAGTATCGAATTGGTCGGACGCGCGTCATATTCATTTACTCATTACAGAGGGACGAAACTATCCCGCTCAGGGGTAGAGACAGAGCGGGATGTTGGTGGCATTGGTCTTGATTTTGGGCTGAGATATAATTTCTAAGTTATGGAAGTGGCAATTACAAATGGCATGGGAGGAAAAATGTTATTCCGGTCAACTCTTCTTTTAGCAATAATAATTGCCTTATCGACTCCTCTGACAACCTTGGGACAAGGCAATGGCTTCTATGTCGAGTTGGATGGTTCCGCCCTCTGGATGCGCGGCGACGGGCGCGTCGGTTTTCAGGGTGGGAGCTATACGGATCCCTTTGGAACTGGCGGTGAATATACATATTTTGATTTTGATGCGAAAAATTCACTGATTGACTGGATCGAAGGTCTTGGATGGGATAATAAGACGCTTTTCGGAATTAATCCTCAGATCGGTTATCGGTTTCTCAGGCATTACGGTATCGCGGTTTCATTCGCCCGATATTTTCAGAAGAAAGCGGCAATTATCGACCATAATGGCGGCCATCACGAAACGAGATATGATCAGAAGAATCTGCGTCTTTCAGGACAATACTATATTAGTAATATGTCTTATGCCGAGGCTGGAATGGAATGGGCGTTTTTGAGACTGGAGGAGATGCACAGCGTTAACTTTGTCACGCTGGCCAAGGCGGCCCAAAGCGATGCATGGGCAATCTATTACAAAAACGATGATAATGCCTTTGGATTCAATGCGGGTCTCGGGGCACTGAAACCGATCACGGCAAGGATTATGTTGTCAGCCCGGATTTTGTATTCTTTCACCCGTTATGAGGGTACGAAACTCTATAATATTCTCTCGAATCGCACCCGGCTGGAACTCAATGTCGGCGGCTTAAGCGCCGAACTCGGATTGAGGTACAATCTTTAGGTCGGTTTCTCTTTGTAACACCTTAGGGATTTAATCACAAAATTAGACCTCTTTTTGCTTCAGGCATGATTGGTCGTTTGACGATTTTGCAGTGGATTTTGCTGACTGTAATGCTTATCTTCATGAAATGAGCATCGTGCAATTATGATAATCAATCCATATGAAATTATGGGACGAAAGGAATAATGGTTGATATAGTTGCCAGAGTTTATCGGGGGGAGAGGGAAGAGTCGGTTCATTACGGCTCGGTGGCCGTCGTTAATAAAGAGGGGAAACTGACCCATTATGTCGGCGACCCGGAATTTTTCACTTTCGTCCGGTCATCATCAAAGCCGTTTCAATTAATCCCGCTGTTCCAGACCGGCGCGGCCGATCATTTCCGATTCACCAGTCAGCAGCTTTCGATTATGTGTGGGTCACACTCCGGAACCGACCTGCACCGCGATGTGGTGCTCTCCAACCTGATAGCGGCCGGCAATTCGCCCGAAAATCTCAAATGTGGCATTCATGTTCCGCTCTACATGCAGATGAGCGGCGAAATTCCGGAGCATAATGAACACAAAGATTGTCTCCGCCATAACTGCTCCGGCAAGCATTCCGGGTTTCTGGCACAGGCGCGGTTTCTGGGCGAAGATGTTTCCCATTACCTCGACCCGAATTCCAAAACCCAGCAGTTAGTGCTCGACGCCGTGGCCGGAATGTATGGTTATCCCAGGGACAAGATGAAACTTGGCATCGATGGCTGTTCGGCACCCAATTTTGGACTGCCGCTTATTCATACGGCGCAGGCCTTCAAGCGACTGGCGCTGGCCGAGGGTTATACTCCCGATGTCTCAAAGGTACTTGTGAGGATCAAACAGGCAATGACCGAATTCCCGGTCTTGTTCTCCGGTGAAGGGCGGTTTGATCTGGCCCTGATGCGGACTTTCCCGGGAAATATTATCTGCAAGGGGGGAGCCGAGGCGATTCAGGGAATCGGTTTTGTTAATCCGCCCATCGGCATTGCAGTAAAAATCCATGATGGAAACTCTCGGGCCATCGGGCCTGTCTGTGTCGAGGTCTTGAAGCAGTTGGGTCTGATTGATATCGAAAAAGCAGAGCATCTCAAATCCTTTTACAATCCGGAAATTCGTAATTTTATGCACCTTCTCACCGGGCAAATAAGTGCGGAATTCAGCTTGAAAAAAGTGTGACATTATATTAACATGAATTTAGATGAGTAGTATGAATGATATCAGGGAGACATTTTGAAAGATTTTAAACATCCGGCGGAGCCATTTAGAATAAAATCGGTGGAGCCAATTGTTCTGTTACCTCGCCCCCGGCGGGAGCAAATTATCCGGGACGCGAAATTCAATGTTTTCAAAATCAAGGCGGAAGATATCTACATCGATCTTCTCACCGATTCCGGCACCGGGGCCATGTCAACCGCACAATGGGCGGCACTGATGCTTGGCGATGAATCGTATGCCGGGGCTCGTTCGTTTTATCGTTTCGAAAGCATTATTAAGGAGATCACCGGCAAAGCGCATGTAATACCGACCCACCAGGGTCGCGTCGCAGAGAATGTTTTCTTCTCCAGCCTTCTGAAAAAGGGTGATTATGTCCCCAATAACACTCATTTTGACACCACTCGCGCCAATGTCGGGCATAAGGGAGGGATCGCAATAGATTTTCCCTGTTCGGAAGCGGCTCTTGATGATGAGATCCCATTCAAAGGGAATATGGATAACCACCAACTGGAAAGGTTCATCGAAGAGAAGGGCGCCGATAATGTTCCTGTCGTTTTCATGACCGTTACCAATAACTCCTCCGGCGGCCAGCCGGTTTCGATGGCCAATATCAGAGAAACATCGGAGATTTGCCGCAGGCATAGAATCCTCTTTTTCTTCGACTGTGCCCGCTATGCTGAAAACTGCTTCTTTATCAAGCAATTTGAGCCGGGATATCAGGATAAGAGCATCAAGGAGATTGCCCAGGAGATGTTCTCTTACGCCGATGGGGCATTGATGTCGGCCAAGAAAGATGGTCTGGCCAATATGGGCGGTTTTGTGGCGCTTAATGATGATGAACTAACCCGTAAGATAACCGAACTGCTGATTGTTATTGAGGGCTTTTTCACCTATGGTGGCATGTCTGGCCGCGACATGGATACCGTAGCGGTGGGTTTGGCCGAGGCGCTCAATGAGGATTATCTTGCCTATCGGATCGGGCAGATGGAATATTTCGGAAAGATTATCGAGGAGGCCGGGGCGCCGATTATCAAGCCGACCGGCGGCCATGCTATTTTCATCAATGCCGGCAAATTCCTCCCGCATATCCCCAGAGAGCAATTCCCCGGACAGGCTCTTACGGTCGAAATGTATCGTGAGGGAGGCATTCGCGCCGTAGAGATTGGTTCGCTTATGTTCGGCGGCCATGACCCGGTCACCGGCGAGAAGGTTGAAGCGCCCCGCGAATTGGTCCGCCTGGCCGTTCCGCGACGGGTTTTCACGAGCTCGCATCTCGATTATGTGGCCGATATAATCGGCGAAATTGCAGCCCGCAAGAATACTATAAAAGGCCTGAAGATTACTCGCCAGGCAGCCTACCTGCGCCATTTCACCGTTGAACTGGAAGAACTGGCGGAAAAACAGGTAGAATTAAAGTAACTTTATGGCTATTTGTATGAACATCTTTGCCTAATAGACGTTCTTGGGGCATATGGAACGGAGATTGGCGCAGACATTAACTCTTTGCTGCGGGATAACTTATAGGAAAACTGGTGAAAATGGCCCATTTCCGGCCGCCAAATTGCAGGAAAAAGGACGGAAAATAAGGCTTTTTCGGTCTAGTCTGCTTGACTTTTGTGAGAAAAAGCATATATTTTTAACTATTACAAAGTCTTAGAAGGAGAACAGAGTATCGATTAATCGGTTAAAGGACTTGAGTTTTTGTTGAAAAATGAGAAATATTTAGGAAATTTTTCGGCCCTTTAACCGTAAGTCGGCTTGCATATATTTTTATGCCGGGTTATGGGGCCGGGTTAACTTGGAACCCGGTTTTTTTATGACCCTGAAAAGCTCTGCCATAATTCTTGTTTCTTTCCTTATCTGTTTAGCCGCTCCGGCGGTCTCATCTTATTACTCCGATATCGAGATAATCTCATCAGATGAAAGTGGCATCTCTTTCATTTTCCATTGCGCCGATCCTCTGAAGTATTCGGTGTCCAATCCACCGGATTCGGCCGCGATTATAAGCCGCCCGGTAATTATTGGGATCCCCGATGGTGCCGTCGTGTCCATTTCCGATGCCAGGGCATCAAAGCCGCAAATTCCTGATCCCGAATCGATGCGTTATATCAGATCCTCGGGCAAGGGCCTCGCGGAAATCGCAGCGACCCGAATGGTTCGGGGAAAAAAGGTCACCACATTAAATATCTTTCCATTCTATCAGAATATTCTTTATGGGCAGGTCGAGGTGACGGTAAAATTCGAGCGGATTCTCCGCCGGGTGGAGTCAGGAGAGGCCATCGGCCGCGATCCGCTATTTGAAAAAGTGATGGGCTATTCTATTCTGAATTTTGACCAATTCAAGAGCTGGCCTGGGGCATTGCGGAGATCACCTATGGCCAAAGCGGCCCAGAATCCCTTCGAAATAGCCAATACCTGGTTTAAAATCATGACCTCAAGCGAAGGATTGGTGAAAATCACCGGGCAAAATCTTTCCTCGGCAGGGTTGTCGCTGGTCAACCTGTACAGCGATTCCCTTCATCTGTTCTATGGCGGCGGCCGACCATTGCCGGTGGAAAATGACTCCGCCGTACCCGGGTTGCGGGAAATTCCGATCAGAGTCTTTGATGGTGGTGATGGCCGTTTCAATCTCTCCGATTACCTCATATTTTTTTCCGAGACAGCCGATCGCTGGGTCTATCCGTCCGATTTATCCCCTTTTTATCTTGAAAATCATTATACCGGTACTAACTGTTACTGGTTGGCCGCCTCAGGCAATTTCGCGCAGGGGGGATTGCGGATGGAGTCAATTGACGGTTCCCCCGTTGATACACCCGACACCACTATAACCAGTGCCAGATTTTATTCCCGGACAGGGCATAGCAATCTCCTGGGTTATGACAGCGAGGGAAGAATATTCAATTATTTCACATGGTACTGGACCGACCAGAAGCAATTTACTTTCTATGTTCCTCTTCCTCAGACTATCCCAGTCGAATCGGCCAATGTCGTTCTTCGCGGATGGGCGGATGCTATGACGTTGACCGTGAATGACCAGCCGGCGGCTATCACCTTTAACCGTTATGATGAATTTGGCTTTGTCACCAGCCGTCTGGTGGCCGGCCTTAATAAAATGACGATCAATATGAATGACGGCTTGACTGGCCGGACTCCATTTTTCGGTGCCTGTGAAATTGCCTATACCGGTGATTTGACTCCCGCCGGTGATGTCTTCGATTTTTCTACAAATGCTGTTCCCCAGAGGGGTGAAATGGTTATCAAGAATACATTTAGTGCAACCCCCTATGTTCTGGAAGTATTCGATCCCGGCCGGCCGGTTATGATTATCGGCGCTGCTGCTGCGGCCGGAGACCTCAGTTTCCAATATAATCTGGCTGATCATAACCGCTTCTACCTCTGCTCACCCTCTAAAATTGCCAATGTCACGAGCATCGAAAAGGCAGTCACTCCGCATCTAATAGAAAGCCCGACACCGACCGATATGTTTATAATTGCTCCACGGGAACTGATTCCCGAGCTTGAGGATTACCGAAATTACCGCGCCGCAGGCGACCAGATAAATGTATCCCTGATCGCCGTTGAGGATATCTTTAACCAGTTTTCATATGGAATGTATGACCCCACCGCCATCAGGAATTTCCTCAAATATACCTATGAAAATTACCCTTCCCCACCCCCCTCGGCGGTGCTTTTGGTGGGTGACGGAAGTTACGATTACAGAAATTATCTCAAAACAGCCACAGTCAATCTTATTCCCCCCTATTTGAATAATAGGGATGTTACCGCTTCCGACGACAACTATGTCTATTTCGGAAAGTATGGACTGCTTGACAGCGACACTTCATTTTCGAGCGGCGGGCGCGGTTACGATATGATGATCGCCCGTTGGCCGCTCCGCAATACCGCTGAATTAAGGACGGTGATCGATAAAGTCAAAGGGTATGAGGCTTCGACAGATTATGGTCCTTGGCGGGCGATGGTCACGCTTGTGGCGGATGATGAATTCGGAACTTCCAATACGGAGTCGTTTCATACCCGCCAGGCCGAAGAACTCGAGAAATATCACCTGCCGCCCGCTTTTCGCCGCAACAAGATATACCTCTGGGATTATCCTTTTGACTCCAATCATCAGAAGCCGGGGGTCAATGCCGATATTATCCGGAGTTTCAACGAAGGGACCCTGATGATCAATTATATCGGGCACGGCAATCCCGACACCTGGGCACACGAGCATGTTTTCAACCGCAACACCGACCTGCCGCAACTGCATAACGCCGATCGGCTGGCTCTGATTCTGGCGGCCTCCTGCTCAATCGGCTTTTTTGATGATCCCCAGAAGGAGGGGCTGGCCGAGGAATTGCTCCGTCTTCCCGGCGGCGGCGCCATTGCCACGCTGGCGGCCACCCGGCTGGTCTATGCCAGCGCCAACTCCGAGTTCAACAAACAGATCTTTGATATCCTCTTTGGCGCCGACAGCCTTTCGATCGGACAGTCGATATTCATGGCAAAACTCTTGAGGCAATATGAATACGGCACACCCGTTCCGAATACCAATGACCGCTCATATGCTTTCTTCGGCGACCCACTGCTGAAGCTGGGGGTACCCCATTATAAAATCAGATTCTCCGAAATCCCCGACAGCCTGAAAGCGCTCACACGCCATGATGTGACCGGTGAAGTGGTCGATAAAATTTCCGGTGCCCATGTCAATCTTGACGGCGCCCTGGATCTGTTTGTTTATGATTCCGAAATAAAGAAGACTCATAAAGTCGTTAATAATTTTGGAGATGTCGTTGATACCGTTATCTATTCTCTCATTGGACCGATGATTTATCGCGGCACAACCACTCTATCGGCCGGCAATTTCGGTTTCTCCTTTATCGCCCCGCTTGATATCGGATATGGCGGAAAAGGAGCCAAGATTTCGACCTATGGTTTCGGCGCCTCGACCGATGCTTTTGGGTTGGCTGATTCAATACCGGTTTCGGCCGGAGTCACCGTTTCCGGAGATTCGATCGGGCCTACGATTGAATATACTTTCGCCGGACGCCGGAATTTTGTTTCCGGTGACCGAATTATTCCCGGTGATCGACTTGAATTAACCATCTCCGACTCTTCTGGTCTCAATCTTACCGGCGGTTCGGGACACGGAATTATGCTTGTTATCGATAATAAAGTGGAGAATGTCCTCAATTTGACCGATTTATTTCAGTACCGACCGGGCAGTTACTCCCTGGGTGAGATAGGTTATACGCCCGAATTGTTGGTACCCGGTCTGCACAGCTTTAAAGTAAAGGCCTGGGATAATGCCAATAACTCCTCAAGCGTGGAATTCATGGCGGAAGTGCTGGAATCAGGAAAGCTTATGATTGCCGATTTGCTGAATTATCCCAATCCGATGATGGAGAAGACGACCTTTTCATTTGTTCTGTCATCTCCGGCTCGGAAGGTCAGTCTGAGGATATTCACTCTGTCGGGTAAGAAGATCATGAGTTATGAGCAAAACTCGGTTTCGGCCGATTATCACGAGTTTTTCACCTGGGACGGCCGCGATGGCGACGGCGATCGGGTTGCCACCGGAGTCTATATATATAAACTGACCGCTCTCTCGGATCAGTCCGAGGATGCGGTTGAATCCTTTGGAAAAGTTGTAGTTGTTAATTAAATCCCCGTGGAGGTTTTCTGATGCGAAAATCATTTACTATTCTCATAGCGGCCGTGATTGTACTGGCAAGTCACGTCAATTCCTATGCCGTCTCCGAAGCCGCCGTGTTGTTTCTGCGTATAGCGGCTGGTGCCCGGGCGGCGGGAATGGGCGAGGCCTTCGTGGCGGTTGCAGATGATGCCACCGCCACACACTGGAATCCGGCCGGTCTTGGGACATATCCGTTGTCGAATAAATGGTTCGAGATAAGTATTCCCAAAGATATCCAACCATTGAAGAAGATGGTCGTTTTCAAGAACGAATCCTCCAACCTGGATTATAAGAGATTCGATATCTGGGCACTGACCGCCAAAGGGCTGGTTAAAAACTCCTCCGAATTCGGCACCAGGCCCGGTGCCGCCCAGGGTTCGTCCCTCTATGCCTCTTTTATGATAAGCAATCAGGATAAATGGGCTATGTCGGACATAATCGAAACCAGCGCCGACCAGACAGCCGAATCGGTTCTCAGGCAGTATGTGGGACTGGCCGGCGAAGCGGCTGAGGCGAAGATGCCCGCTCTTCTGGAGAAGCTAGGATCGGCTAATAACCCCTATCCGGTGGAAAGAATTGACTCCCTCAAAGAAGGCGTATTGGCGGGCTTGGGCGAAAATTATAAGGGGAAATTCGAGTTCGATACCGCTTTTGCCACTCTTCATGATGCCTATAATCGGTGCCTGGTGGATTGGCAATCCTTTGAAAGGGCGGAAGGCCTTTATCGCAATGCAATCAAGGATTCGGCCATAACGGAAGGTGAAGCCGACAAGATTCTGTTTGCCCTCGAAAAATCCAAGAGCAAGGCCTTTCCCGAACAGTTGACTGTTCCGTTTAATATTATATTTGAAGGAACCCCCCGCGACATCGCCGCTGATGATAACAATCTCTGGCTGGCCACCGACTCCGGGCTGTATCGCTATAACGGCCGAAACTGGCAGAGATTCGGAATCAACGAAGGCTTGCCGACCGATAATATCATGATGGTGACACTGCATGAGAAAAAAGCTTATATAGGTACGGATCGCGGGCTGGTGGTCTATGATGCTGGCGCGTTCCGATACTTTGGCGGGGGAGATGCCGCCGGGCTCCCCGAGAAACCGGTCCAGGGGATTGCGATTGCAAATGACAAAAATGTCTGGGCGGTGATCGATAGCGACCTCTACCATTTCAACGGCAAATCATGGGAAAATTACTACGATTATAATGACATCCTGGGCGAGACGGACTCTTCTCTTTATGAAAACATGAAACTGTATGGAACACCGAGCGAAAAGGAAATATATCTGGCCAAGTTCTCGGCCCTGAACGTGCCCGGTGCCGTGCCGGAAGAAAAAGAACCCCCCGCCAATGGCGTCAAAATCAGCCAGCTTATCAACCAACTTGGCGTGGTTGAGGCTTATCGCGAGAGCCTTGATTCCGCGGGAGCGCCGATTATAATCGACTCCGCTGTGATTCCCAAGGAGAGCACCCCCGGCAAGAAGCTGAGAATTCCATATACGGCCGGCTTCAAACAGGGGATAACCGCGATGGCCTGGGATGAACGCAATGGCATCTGGATCGGGACGGAATCGGGACTGCTGCGCTTTTCGGGCAAGAAATGGGATCGCTACGGTTATCGTGAGTACAAACCGGAGGCCAACCAGACCGTCTATAATCTGGCTCTGGAACGGGTAAAAGGTGATTCCAGCCGTGCCGAAAGGCTGGCGATAAATATAAGAGCGGCCAATGAATTGGAATCCGATACGATCAGCGCCGGGCAGTCCATCATGCTCTATGCCAACCCGGCCGGAGCGAAGATCAACGGCATTCGGTTGATAAACAACCGGGTGTTCTTCGCTACCGAAAGCGGCACCATCTGGTACGATGGCCGCTGGTCGCGGTACAATGCCGAGCAATTGGGCCAGAAGAATACTATCGGCATTGAAGAACGCGGGAGCGATGCCTGGTATGTGACCGATGACAAAATAATGGTACTGGCCGGAGCCAGGAGCGAACTCTCGTTGATGCATGTCAACTGGTTGCCCGAACTGGCCAGCGACATCTATTATGAGTTCCTCTCTTATGTCAAAAACGTTGAGGGGTGGGGAACGGTCGGCGGTAATCTGACCTTTCTCTCTTATGGCCGAATCATCAGGACGGACGAAAACAATGATATTCTCGGCGATTTTTCTGCTTTTGACGCGGCCATGACTCTCTCCTACGGTACGGCTCTGTCACCCTCTTTAAGCGGCGGTCTGTCGGCCAAGATAATTTACTCCCACCTTTCTTCGCTTGGCTCGGGACGCGAAAAGGGAAACGGGACATCGACCGGCCTGGCCCTGGATGCCGGCATTCTTTATAGGTTGCACCGGCGGATATCGCTGGGGGCAGCGGTCACCAATCTCGGCCCGGATATATCCTATATCGATGTTTCTCAATCCGACCCGCTGCCGAGGAATCTGGCGGTCGGTCTGGCCTGGAAATTTATTGAATCAAACTATAACAAAGCGCTGGTTACAGTGGAGGCCAATAAATCTCTGGTAAACATAGGGGATGGATTTTCGCAGGAGTTGAAAGAGGTTGTTCTCAACGGCGGCCTGGAGTACTGGTATGGTTCATTTATTGCGCTCCGCGGCGGATATATTTATGACCAGGATGGGCAGATCAAAACCCCCACTTTCGGCTTCGGCCTGGCCTATAAAATATTCCAGTTTGATTTTGCCTATATTCCCTCGAATGACCAGGTTCCGCTGGCCAATACCGCCAGGTTCTCTTTAAAGATTGAAATGTAGGCGAATGTGGCCCTGAAAAAGGTAGGAAAAATGGGAATGAAACTGGGAATTGGATTCCTGCGCCTGCTGAGTATCCTCTTATTATTCGGCATGATCGCCAGGTCGGAAGAGGGCAAGGTTCTGTATCCTCTATCCATCGAGAAACGTCCGGTCGATACCAGGGACCATCGCGTCGTGCAGAGCGGTTTTTATTCGCCGTCGGCCGCCCAAAACATCCTTAATCTTGAGCGGGAAAAACCCTGGTCACTGCCCAAGTTGTCATCCTCCGTAGCGGCAGGCGTAGATACTATCAGAGTTCTGGCTCTGCGTCTCGATTTCCAATATGAAAACCCCGATGACCCACTGACGACAGGACGCGGCAAATTCGACATGCGGGATACCCTGACTTTCTTCAATCAGGAAGGACATATGATCGATCCTTCGCCGCATGTGGCGAGGTATTTCGAAAAACACCTGGAGGCGCTGAATAATTATTGGGCTGATGTCTCCGACCGGAAACTGGTTATCATCGGAGATGTTTACCCGCAGGTCAGCGACTCTTTCTATCATCTCCCGCACACCATGGGATACTATGGCTCCAAAGATCCTTATATCGGCCTGGTGGAATTTTTTGATGATGCCATCAAATTGGTCGATACGGCCGAGCCGGGTTTACGTTTTGCCGACTATGATTCATATTTCTGCTTCCATGCCGGCTCCGATCGTCAGAACGATATTGGATTTCCACTGACAGAATCGGATCTCTATACCGGGAATGTTTTCCTCGGGGAGCCGCTTTATGTTGATAAGAGCGGTACCGATTCGACTAAGATATCAAGCGTGGTTATTTTTCCCGAGGCGGCATCTCAGGACGGCCGCGCCACCGCGATGAATGCGGTTCTGGCGCATGAATTCGGACATCAACTCGGTTTGGTTGACCTGTACAACACCAGCAATTTTTTCACTCAGGTGGGAGACTTTTCGCTCATGGATAACAACGGCTTCGGCACCGGACTCGACTTCGGATTCCGCGTCGGTCGGGTGTTTGGCTGCCTGCCGGTCTATCCCGATGCCTGGTCGCGCTGCTTCCTGGGATTTGAGCAGCCGGTGCTCTTTCGACAGGGAACAAATATCCCGGTGGTGGCGGCCGAAATGCTCAAAGAGGGAATCAAGGTAGCCAAGGTGCCAATTTCGGAGTTTGAGTATTATCTGATCGAGAACCGCCGGGTCGATGTTGATAATGCGCAGGATGCCCTTCTGGCCGATAGTGCCACTTCGGTCATTATAGGCCCGATCGATCTAAATCGACAATTTACGGGTGAATACGATATTCTTCTGCCCGGCTCCGGGATTTTGATCTGGCATGTTGATGAGCGGGTGGCCGCCATGCTTAACAATCAGGGGATAAGCAATTTTGAGGCAAACCGTCTGCAGGTTGATCCCACCCATCGCTTTATCGAATTAATGGAGGCCGACGGCCTGGTCAATTTCGGCGGCAATTACTATGCCGGATTCGGCGCTCAGCAGGACATGTACTATCTGGGAAATAGTACTTCGTTCACACCAAATACCAATCCTCCATCGATTGGATATTATGGTGTCAATAGTCATACTTATATTACTAATATCTCCTCTCAGGATACGACCATGACTTTCGACCTGGAGAATGGATTCATCTCGCCGGGATTTCCACAGCGGGCCGGCTACCCTGTTTTCGGCCTTTCGCCTGTTGCGGCCGATGTCGATGATGATGGCCGCCCGGAAATAATTGCGGCATCCAACAGGAATATTCTGGTTCTCGAGGATAATGGTGAGGATTCCCTGACACCCGGACCGCCTTATTATGATACAACTTTTTCGTACAGTGGTCAGGGCGTTTATGAGGTGCCGCTTTTTGCACGAACCCGTCAATACAGTATAACTGCAGGACCGGTCGTGGGCGATTTTGGGAACGGCCCCGACCAACAATATGTTGCCGTCGGAGCTTCAACTGAAATCCATATCTATAAAACGGCCGACCAAAATGGCGACGGCCAGGCTGACCTGATGTTCCCGACAACCTCTATGTCGCATCCAATCGTAGCGCTGATGATATTGAGCAATAAGTTGTTGGCGTTTGAAAATGATAGAAATGTGCCTTTAGGCTATGTGAGAATGGCCAATATTGATTCAATTAGTGGACGGCCTTTTCCGGCTTCACCTATTATCCGTGAAAAAGAATTATTCGGGATTACCAATACGGGAAAGGACGTGGCGATTATTGCGGGAGATTCCGCGGGCGTGAGATTGTACACTATAGATTTGTCTGCAGGAGACACTGCTAGCTTCAACCTCGATGGGTATTTCATTCTGGGGCCGGTCTGCGTCGATCTGGACCGGGATTCTCTGCCGGAGGTAATTGTGGCTTCGCCCGAGGGAATTATCAAGGCAATTCGGGTAGATACCACTTTGGCGCGTCCGTCATTCTCCCTTTATGGGCAAATTGGACTTCACGACTCTCTCTATGTCAATCCGGTACTGGCCGATATTGATGGCGACGGTTATGCGGATATTATTGCTGGCGGCAAGAATAAGATTTTCGCCCTGGACAGGCATTTTCTATCTTTGGCCGATTTCCCGCTGACGATCGACCGCGCCTATACGAATGACTTTGTCATCGCGGCGCCGGTCGTGGCTGATATTAACGGCGATCATCATCAGGATGTTGTCATAGTCACATCAAATGGCAACTGTTATGCCTTCGGGCCGGAGCTGCTATATGGATTTCCAATCGCGGCAGGAGGTGTGGGAGTCGGTTCTCCCCTTATTTACGAGAAGAGCAACGGCGGCGGGCTCGGCTTTCTGGGAGTGGACGGCTGGTTTTATTCTTATGGGCAGTACGATTCCACGTCAAGCCTCCCTCAGCATCGTGGAGTGCAAGTGACGTTGTCTTGCGATGGCCGCCCATGCACAAAACGCTTCAGAGTTTCGCGCTTGAAGCTGAGCAGGGTGAGAATCACAAGGGTGAGGTCGTTGGAATACTCGGTCCCAACGGGATTGGCAAGACGACCTTCATCAAGCTTCTCGCAGGACAGCTCAAACTTGACTCGGGTGACCTTCTTGCTCTCGGAATAGAGGTCAGCTACAAGCCTCAATACATCTCTGCCGACTACAAGGATACTGTGGAGGTGCTGCTTAGGTCCGTTGCCAAGGACGAGTACGAGTCAAGCCGCTACAAAACGGAGATCGTCCAACCTCTGAGCTTGGATAGGTTGCTTGACCGATTGGTGAACGAG
>JAPLUR010000072.1 GCA_026397505.1 Candidatus Zixiibacteriota bacterium | reverse complement strand
GGAATGAATTGAAGATGTCGGGTTTCTCAATCATCCCGCTTATGCGGGATTCCTTTGAAACCCGACCTACAAAGACTTGACCGCAACGAGATATCACGGCGAACCGGTTTGACCCGCAAGAGGATAACCAAGATGCCGGTGTCAGATTGAACCGCGGAACAGTGTACCGGGTTATAAACCCAGGAATTGAATCGATACGCCGCAAATGAATATGGTAATGCCGGCAATGGCGTGAGTATATTTTTCCAGTTTTGCGATCGGCAGAAAACTAATCCCAAATGATGAAACCAGCACGATGCCGAGCATAGTCAGAATAGTGACGGCGCCGAAAATAGCGGTGATCAATATCAGGCCAAAGCTGCTTCCCTGAGCGGCCGGATACATAAGTATTGGGATCAGGGGCTCGCAGGGGCCGAAAACAAAGATGGTAAACAGGACCCACGGAGTGATATTGACCTGGCCATCGCGTTCGTGAATATGGGTGTGTTCATGGCTATGGGTGTGATGGTGCGAATGGGTTTCGCTATCCAGATGAAAATGGGCATGAGTATGCGGCCGGCCTTTTATGACTCGTCGGATTCCCCAGATGGTATAGGCAAGGCCAAAGGCAATCATGGCCCAGCCGGCAATATTGCCCCGGAGCGATTCCAGTCCCTCAAGCCGGGAAACCGCAATTCCGAAGGCGATACCGATCATCCCGAGAAGGACCGAACTTCCGATATGCCCCAGACCGCAGAGGATCGTTATCCAGGCGGTTTTGAACATCGACCATTTGCGTGCCTGCGCCATGACAATAAAAGGGACGTAATGGTCGGGGCCGATAACAGTATGGATGAAGCCGAGAGAGGCGGCGGCAACGGCCAGGATGGTTAATTCATATGACAATTCAATTTAATCCTTTCCTGCTGTCAATCATAGATTGATGGGCAATATATGCCAGATTCCTATAATTTCAAGAGCCATTTGCGGCCCGCGGGATATAAAATTATTTCCGTTTTCAAAACGCTTGACCGCGGGGGGACTCTTTCATAGATTTAAGGATCGATAAATATAGATATTCGCCAGAATGGAATTCCGAATGACGCAAAAAGAGAATTTCAAATACTATTCCAAAGTATTCTATCTTTTCGTTTTTGCCGCGGCGATGGGGTATTTCGAAAGCGCCGTGGTTGTTTATTTGCGTGAGTTGATTTATCCCGAGGGTTTTGCATTTCCGTTGAAAACCATTCCAAAGGGATTAATAACCGTGGAAGTGGCCCGTGAGGTCGCCACTATTATTATGCTGTTGACTGTGGCGGCCCTGGCGGCGAAAAAATTCTGGGAAAGATTCGGGTATTTCATCTTTCTTTTCGGGGTATGGGATTTGACATTCTATATCTGGCTTAAAGCAACTATCAATTGGCCTCAATCGATTTTCGACTGGGATATACTCTTTCTCATTCCCTCGCCCTGGATTGGCCCGGTGGCGGCGCCCGTTCTGATTTCGATTTTGATGGTCGCAGTCGGATTGTCGATCACGTGGCTGGTCTATAAGGGATATAGATTTCGGCCGGCTCCGGTGACGTGGCTGATGGCGGCCATAGGGACAGCGGCCATACTTTATTCCTTCCTACATGACACCGATGCGGCCTTGAAGCAGAAAATGCCTCTGCCATATTTTTATTGGCTGTTTGGTTTGGGACTGATGTTCTATCTGGCGGGGTACTTCATTACCTACCTAAAAGTAAAGAAAAGGGGAACTTATTAAGAATCATCCGGACACTCGGATTGTCAACGGAAACGTGAAATTTTTCACTTGCGCCGTTCGAGAATGACTTATATATTGAAAATAAATAGGATAATATTGATGATATTTGACCACGTTCATATGAGGTTTGTGAAAATATTCACTAAAATAGATGGTTTAGCGATGGATATGAAAAAGACTATCAATCTCCGCGGGCTTAGGATGATTTCCCTTTTGATCTGCACCTTATTGGTTAGTTTCCGGGCGCAAGGAGCAGTTCCGACCAATGCCGACTGTTTAACCTGCCATGATGTGGCGGTGGGGGAGATGGCCCCGACTCTGGACAGCGCTCTGGCCATTTCGATTCATAAGGGAATGAATTGTGTGGATTGCCACAGCAGCATTAAGGAAGTTCCGCATGATGAGAAACTCCCCGGAGTAGACTGCGGTTCATGCCATTCATCTGAGGCTGAAGTTTATAAATGGCACGGTCGTCTGCAATATCCCGGTGGGGCGGATATTCCCGACTGCGCCAATTGTCACGGCAAACATGATATCCTGCCTTCTACAGTTAAAGAATCGCGTGTCAATCCGAGGAACCTTCCCAATACCTGCGGCAAGTGTCATGAGGATTTAGATCTTATAAAAAAGCATGAGATTCTATATGGCAAAGCGGTGCAAGCGTACGAAAGCAGCGTTCATGGGAAGGCTGCGCTGGGGGGAGTTTATACGGCGGCCACCTGCAACGATTGCCATTCGGCCGGAGGAACGGCGCACCGGATTCTGCCCCCGGGCAATCCGGAATCGCCGATTAACCATTTCAATATTCCCAAGACTTGTGGACGCTGTCATCGCAATGTGGAAAACGACTACTGGGAGGGAATTCACGGCAAGCTGGTGGCACGCGGCGAGACCGATTCGCCGGTCTGCACGCACTGCCACGGTGAGCACGGAATCATTCCGCCGCGCGACCCGCGCTCTCCGGTCAGCCCGGCCCGTATCGCCGAGGCAACCTGCGCACCCTGTCATGAATCGGCTTATCTGAACGAGAAATATGGTATTCCCACGGGACGACTGCAGTCATTTGTCGACAGTTATCACGGTCTCAAAAGCAAAGCGGGTGATGTAACGGTCGCCAACTGTGCTTCGTGTCATGGGGCGCACAGAATTCTGCCGCACACCGATCCAACCTCCTCTGTCAATCCTGAAAACTTGAGGAAGACCTGCGGGCAGTGTCACCCGGGAATTTCCGCCGAGATGTCTAAGACGCCGATTCATACTACCCCCGGGGTCTCTCAGACACCTGTGGCGCGGGTCATCGGCAATATTTATTTCTGGATAATTTTCCTGACTATCGGCGCCATGATAGTGCACTGGCTGATTGACCTGAGGAAACAAATCAAGAAGGTAAGCCTGAAAAAGCAGATTGTACGCATGAGTCTGAACGAGGTCTGGCAGCATACTTTCCTGATGATAACCTTTATCACGCTGGTAATAACCGGATTTGCCCTTCGTTATTCCGAGGCCTGGTGGGTTCAGATATTTTTTGGCTGGGAGGGTGGTTTCCCCTTGCGGGGAGTAATCCATCGTGTGGCGGCGGTGCTGTTTATTCTTACAACAATCTGGCACATAATTTATTTGACGACTCCCCGCGGGCGGCAATTTATTAAGGATATATTCCCGCGGAGAGAGGATTTCAAAGAATTCTTTCAAATGATGGGGTATAATCTGGGATTCAGGAAGGTTGGCAAACCCCGCTTCGGGCGTTTCAGCTACATCGAAAAGGCGGAGTACTGGGCGCTGGTCTGGGGAACGGCCGTAATGATGATGAGCGGCTTATTCCTCTGGTTTGACAACCTGGCGGTGAGGTGGTTTCCGAAGGGATTCCTCGATGTTATGCTGGTGATGCACTTCTACGAAGCCTGGCTGGCTTTCCTGGCTATTGCAATATGGCATATGTATTCGACTATTTTCAGCCCCAATGTTTACCCGATGAATCCATCGTGGTACACCGGGAAAATGCCCCTGGATTGGTACCAGCATGAGCATCCCGAAGACCCGGCCTTGAAAGCGGCGCTGGAAGAAAAACCGACAGAACAGAAATAAATCCGAAGAGGACGGATAAAACGGGAGAAAACGATCATTCTGGCGATGCTTAGAATCGGATTCAATAGATTATTTCTGGCGGCGTTGATACTCTTTATCGCCGCCCGCACCGTCCCGGCCCAGTCGACTGATGACTGTCTGGCGTGTCACGGAGATAATACTCTCTCGACCCAGCGCGAAGGGAAGACAATATCGCTTTATATCGACGAGAAAGTCTATCGCAAATCAATCCACGGGGAATCCGATTGCATTTCATGCCACGCCGATCTTGCCGATACCGAATTTCCACATAAGACCAATCCGGAAGCAGTTGATTGCGGGCTCTGCCATGACAAAGTTGCCGAGGTTTACAACGGCAGCCTTCACGGACAGGCGGTAAAATCGGGAGCGAAGCTGGCGCCGCGCTGTTGGGATTGCCACGGAAGTCATGATATTGTCAGGGTCGGTTCCCCTGATTCCCGGGTGGCCAGGTTCAATATTCCTTTTGTCTGTGGAAGGTGCCATAAGGAGGGGACAGCGGTCAGTCTGACTTACAAGATTCCACAGGACAGCATTCTTACCCATTACTCCGAAAGTATGCATGGCGAGGGGCTTTTTAAGCGGGGATTGACCGTGACGGCGGTCTGCTCCGATTGCCACACCGCCCATAATGTGCTTCCCCACACCGATCCCCGCTCTACCATTTACCGCGATAATATTCCCAGAACCTGCGAGAAATGCCACGGACGGATCGAGCAGGTGCATCAGAAAGTGGTCAGAGGAGAACTATGGGAGAAAGAGCCGAATAAAGTGCCGGCCTGCGTCGATTGCCACTCGCCGCACAAGATAAGGAAAATATTCTATGAACAGGGGATGGCCGACGGAGACTGCCTGGCCTGTCACGGTAAGAAGGATTTGACCGCTATCCGTGACGGCAAAACAGTTACGATGTATGTCGACTCTCTCGAGGCGCAGAACTCAATTCATCGCAAGGTGGCCTGTGCTCAGTGCCACACCGGCACCAGCACGCAGCATCAGAGACCGTGCGCGACGGTCGGTGACAGGGTCGATTGCTCCATCTGTCATGATGAGGTGGTCAAGACATACGCAACCAGTACGCACGGAGTGCTGACCGATCGCGGCGATCCTAACGCCCCTCTCTGCCGTGACTGCCACGGGACCCACAGTGTCAAAGGACGCCGCGACCCCGGTTCGCCGACCTACCCGACGCATGTACCGGATCTCTGCGGGAAATGCCATCGCGAGGGGCAAAAAGCGGCTGTTCGCTATAATGGTTTGCAGCACAATATTTTGGAGAGTTATACCGAGAGCATTCACGGCAAAGGATTGCTCTCAAGCGGACTTATAGTCACAGCCATGTGTACCGACTGCCATACGGCGCATCATGAGCTTCCGAAATCCGACTCTGCATCGACTGTCAATCATAAAAATATTCCCAAGACCTGCGGCCGGTGTCATAACGGCATATATGAGCAGTTTTCGGAGAGCATTCATTCACCGCTGGTATCGAAATCGGACAAACCTCTCCCGGGCTGCAGCGATTGCCATCAATCACATACCATCGCTCGCACCGATTCCGAGGGATTCAAACTGGGCATTCTCAATCAGTGCGGCCGCTGCCACGAGGATGTCACCAAGACTTATTTCGAAACCTATCACGGTAAAGTCTCCAAGCTGGGATATACGGCTGCGGCCAAATGCTATGATTGCCACGGGGCGCATAACATTCTCCCCACCTATGAACCGAAATCGACCCTTTCGCGCCAGAATATTGTCAAGACCTGCGGGCAGTGTCATGCCGGTTCAAATCGCCGTTTTGCCGGGTATTTGACTCACGCCACACATCACGACCGTCTTAAGTATCCGATTCTCTTCTACACCTTCTGGTTTATGACCGTCCTGCTGATCGGGACGCTCACGATTTCGGGCATCCATACTCTGCTCTGGCTGCCTCGCTCCTATCAGATGATGAAAGAACATAAGAAAATCCGCACGGAATCGCGAGGGCAACTTCAATATGTCCGTTTCCGCAGTCTTCCGCGCCGCCTTCATATCCTGGTTATTATCAGTTTCATCGGTCTGGCCCTGACCGGGATGACGCTCAAGTTTTCTTATCTGGGATGGGCGCAGTGGTTATCGCAGGTATTCGGCGGCTTTGAGTCGGCCGGTTATATTCATCGCCTCTGTGCGCTGGTTACTTTTTTCTATTTCGGAGCCCACATTTATGATTTGATTCGTAACAAGCGCCGCCTCAGAAAATCATGGAAGGAAATTCTGACCAGTTCGCATTCCATGCTGCCCAGCAGGACGGATGTTCGTGAGGCCATTGGAACAGTGAAATGGTTTATCGGAATGGGGCCGCGCCCGGCTTACGGTCGCTGGACATATTGGGAGAAATTCGATTATTTTGCGGTTTTCTGGGGTATTGCCATTATCGGCTCGACCGGGCTTCTGCTCTGGTTCCCGGAGGTTTTCACCCGAATTCTTCCCGGGTCATTGATAAATGTGGCCACGATTATCCACTCCGATGAGGCGCTTCTGGCGGTGGCCTTTATTTTCACCGTCCATTTCTTCAATACTCATTTCCGGCCTGATAAATTTCCGATGGATACGGTCATTTTCACCGGCCGGGTACCGTTGGAAGAGTTGAAACAGGATCGCCCGCGCGAATATGAAGAGTTGGTGAAGAATCGTGAGTTGAAACGGCATCTGGCTGAGCCGTTGCCGCCCATAGTGATACGGGGATTGAAGATTTTCGGGGCAGTTGCCCTAATCATGGGACTCTCCCTGATTTTATTGATTATATATGCCGAAGTCTTTGGCTATCGTTGAGACATCTCCGGTTGATGCCTGACCGACCAGCCAGAGAAATAGGCTGATTTTATTTCTTTGATATAATTTCACCAATAAAGTCGACAATTTTCGTATTAATTGTATAATACAAATTTTAGATAGGATAACGGTAGAAAGATGCTTTCATTAAAGTCGCAATATGGACTGAAAGCGGTGGTGTCTCTGGCTGCCAAATATGGGAAGGGACCTCTTCAGGCCCGCGAAATAGCCATTACCCAGGAGGTGCCGGTTCGCTATTTGGAATTGCTGCTATCGCAGCTTCGACGGGCACGCCTTGTAGAAGCCACGCGCGGGAAAAATGGAGGTTATACTCTGGCCAAGGAGCCGTCACAGATTTCAGTCTGGGATGTGGTGATGGCCTTTGAAGGACAGATAATTTTTTCGCAACTCAAAGACGGCGATAAGGCAGCCGGAAACGGTTCCCTGGCTTTTATCTGGAAGGAAGCGGAGAAGAAAGTGGTTGATTATCTCAATTCGATTAAGATCGCCGATATCCAGGAAGCAGTTAAATCCGGCAAAGAAATGTATTTTATCTGATCGCGAATTTTTCACTTGAGGTCAATATGCCCAGAATAGCAGAAGATATTACAGCTTTGATTGGAGGGACACCGCTGGTGAAACTCAATCGTCTGGGGAAAGGACTCCCAGGGACAGTAGTGGTTAAAATGGAATCGTTTAATCCATGTTCGTCGGTTAAAGACCGAATAGCTATTGCCATGATTGAGGATGCCGAGAAAAAAGGACTCCTGACCAAAGAGACGATAATTATCGAGCCGACCTCCGGCAACACCGGCGTTGCCCTGGCCTTTATTGCCGCCTCACGCGGATACCGGCTGATCCTGACTATGCCGGAAACAATGTCGCTGGAGCGGAGGAGCCTTCTCAAGGCGATGGGAGCGGAATTGATTTTGACTGCCGGGGCTGACGGCATGCCGGGGGCAGTCCAAAAGGCCGAGGAACTGGTGGCGCAAACGCCGCATTCCTTTATGCCTCAGCAATTCAAGAATCCGGCCAATCCGGCCGCCCACCGGAATACCACCGGGCCGGAGATCTGGCGGGATACCGATGGACAGGTGGATATATTGGTCTCGGGCGTAGGCACCGGGGGCACTGTTACCGGCGCGGGCGAGTATCTGAAAAAAATGAAACCCTCCATCAAAGTAATCGCCGTCGAGCCTGAAGCATCGCCAATGCTGACCAAGGGAATAAAGGGGCCGCATCCTATTCAAGGCATCGGCGCCGGTTTCAAACCCGACGTTCTCAATCTGGATATTGTTGATGAGATCCTGACTGTCTCCAATGAAGAGGCGACCAGCACTACCCGACGGCTTGTCCGGGTAGAGGGGATTCTGGCCGGTATCTCGGCCGGAGCGAATGTCGCGGTGGCGCTCAGAGTGGCGGCCCGCCCCGAGAATAACGGGAAGATGATTGTTACTTTCATCTGTGATACTGGCGAAAGGTATCTTTCTACGCCCACCTATTTAGAGATTTAGTTCTTGAAACGCTCAATGCTTGGGCGTTTCAATTCCAATCACTGTTTCGGAATCTGTTTCAGACTGAAATGCTCGACCTGACGCGAATTCTCGCACTTCTTTAGGTCTGTCTCTATCTTATTGCACAACAAATAATAAGAAGCTGTGCCGAAATTTGTTTTCGCGCCATTTCCCTGGCATGATTTATGCAATAATCGCTTTTGGATTTGACGCCCTGTGATAGACAACCTGGGGCTTTTTGAATGGGCTAAGGGGGCTGGGTAGCATAAATAGGGTGAGCATGTTACCCCCAAAAGGGGAACCGCTTTGGGTCTATTAAGGGGGATCTAGAGCGGATATAAGACGGCCCCGTCATAATTGACGGGGCCTGTTTTTTTTGCCTTTTTATGTTTGTGCCGTGCGATTCCGGCTTGTATCTTCTCTCGATGAATAAATCTCGTTTCCGATTTGGCATTTCCACCACGGTGGATTATTCAGTACCCATTGAGACCCAGCTGGATATCATTTCCTCATGCCATTTTGATTTTATTTCCATCGGAGCCAATTTGAACCATAGTCGGTTTCTCGACCGGGCTCATTTCCCGGCCGTAATTGAGCGGGCCAAGGCGATGGGTCTTCCGATTGAATCGGTTCATGCACCCTACGCCGGCAAATATGATCTAGCATCGGCACCGACAGAGGCGAGAGAAAGGGCGCTGGAGGGAATATGCGAGTTTCTGAATATGAGTTCTGTTTATGGTATTCCTTTGGTCATTTTGCACCCCCATCATTATTTTGCCGACAGCAAGGAAGCCTGCCTGGACCGGATTGTGCGCAGTCTGGAGAAACTTGATATGCTGCGGCCGGACGGAGTTGAAATAGCCCTGGAAAACCTTCCGGGTAAAGAAAGCTCCTGGATATTTTCCAGTCTCATGAAAATATTCGATCCCGCGAAATTCGGTTTCTGTTACGACAGCTCGCACGAAAATATCAGCGGCGAACCATTTCATCTTATTGGAAAATTCCATGACCGGCTGACCACCACCCATCTTTCGGATAATCATGGGCAAAATGATGATCATCTGATACCGGGGGAGGGGATCATAGATTGGGGAGCACTGAAGCAGTATATTTTAAAGGCGGTCTGGCTGAAGGATATTCTATTTGAGGTGGGGACAGGGGAGAAGCTTGGCGAGCCGCTGGAACAATTCGTGAGAAGGGCGGCTGACCGCGCCCGCGAGATTTTTGCCGGTGAAAATGATTCTTAGTTGTATAAGAATAAAAGATGTGAACTCAAAACTTGTATTTTCGGGAGACAATTATCGATGAAAAGGCGAATATCATCTTGCACGGAATATCTTAAGCCGGCATTTCTAATGTTTTCGGCGACAATATTGCTTTTTGTTGCTTTGCCTGTCTCTGAGGTTTTTGGCCAGACTGATTCGGCAGCGTTTTATTTGGAGCAGGGGAATGGCTATCTTGCCAAGAAGGATTTCACCCAGGCTATCGCTGCATTTAACAGGGCCATCTTAATCAATCCGGGTCAGATTGATGCTTATCTGCAGAGAGGCGTTGCCTACGGCAGGCAGGGGAATTACGTTGCCGCCATCAAGGATTTCACCAGCGCTATCGGCCTCGATCCGAAATCCGGCGACGGCTATTTCAGCCGTGGATTGGCCTATGAACGTAAAGGCGAGACAGATAAGGCCATCCAGGATTATGGAAAAACCGTTGAGGTCAACCCTCAGTATTCCGCGGCTTTTTTCAATCGCGGTCTATTGCGGTACAACAAGGGTCTGTACGATTTGGCCGTGGCCGACTATCAGAGTGCGATCAAAATCCGCCCGGAATATGACAAGGCGATCATCAATCTCGGGCATGCCTATCTGGCCAAAGGGGACACTGCTCAGGCATTCCAGAGCTACAATCGCGCCCTGGAGATAAACTCCAAGAGCCCCGAAGCGTATTATTCCCGCGGATTAGTCAATTATTTCCGGGATAAGTATGACGATGCCGTCATAGACTTCAGCAAGGCCATTGAATTCAATCCTCAATATGCACTGGCCTACTATAATCTGGCGGCCACCTACGAATGGCTGGAGAAATATGATGAGGCTATTGCGGCCTTCCGGAATTACATAAAATACGCTCCCGACTCCGATTCGACCCGGGTTCAAAACATCAGAGAAAAGATTCAGGATGTCGAAAGAAAGAAACGGGAGCGCAGCGGAAAACAGTAATATTGATCGGTAGATGATTTCTTAAGTATTTCAGGGGAGACCGAGCCATGGGCGGCTTATCCCCTTTTCTTTATAGCATTATCAGAACTCAATCAAATCCTTTCCGGCCGGATAACATCTTAGCGGCGAAAATTAATCCTGCAAATTTGCAATAAATACTTGCCTGAATTCATAAAGGCCTTTTATTTCTAAAAGGAATTGACACGTTCGATTTGCATGGATATTAAACTGCTCGGTATTCGAGCGAAAAGGATGTGAAAGGAGGAGCATGTATGGGTAAATGGGGAGCTTTTCTAATTCTTGCCACTTTGCTGATGCCGGCGCTCGTCCTGGCTCAGGGGAGCAATCCGGTTCCGATTACGACGGTGAATGTGCAGATGCTTGGGCCGGAGAGAGTCGGAAATCTTCCGCCGGTTATCGCCCCGGTGGATAACCCGCAGACCGCAGACAAGATTCTGTTGGGGAAAAAACTTTACTTTGATACGCGGCTGTCGCAAGACAACACCATAAGCTGCGCTACCTGCCATAGCCCGGCGATGGGTTGGTCTGATGCCGGTCCCACCAGTGTCGGGATTAATGGACAAAAAGGGGGAAGGCGCGCGCCGCCGGTATCAAACTCTGCGTACAATCCTTTGCAGTTCTGGGACGGCCGCGCCCCCAGCCTCGAGGAGCAGGCCAAAGGGCCGGTGCAGAATCCGATCGAAATGGGAAACACGCATGAAGTAATGGTGCGGACGCTTGATGATATCCCCGGTTATGTCGAGGAGTTCAAGGCGGTTTTCGGCACGACGCCGATTACTGTCGATCAGGTGGCGCAGGCAATCGCCGCCTATGAAAGGACGGTGGTCACGACCGATTCGCCGTTCGATAGATTCGTACGCGGCGACCGGAATGCCATGACCTCTCAGGAAAAGAAAGGTCTGGAGATTTTCAACGGCAAGGGACATTGTACGCTCTGTCATTGGGGGTCTAATTTCAGCGACGGCCGTTTCCATAATCTGGGTGTCGCGCCGATGGCCGGTGCCAAGCCGGATGACGGGCGATTCGAAATCACCAAAAATCCGAAAGACAAGGGGGCATTCAAGACACCGACAGTACGGGATGCAGCGTTGCGTGCTCCATATATGCACAACGGCTCCGAGAAAGACCTGCGGACTCTTATCCAGCTCTACGATCGCGGCGGCGGTGATGATGCAGTTAATCTCGATGCTTTGATGCTTCCGCTGGGACTTTCTGATGAAGAGACCGAAGCGCTGGTAGCTTTTACGAAGAGGGCCATGGTAAGCACCAATCTGTCAGTCGCCAATGAAAAACCGATTCCGGCCTCGGAATTGCCAAAGTGAAGGAGGGAATCATGAAGAAAGTAACAATCTCTCTGCTGGCGCTTCTGGGTTTTATCTTCATCGTGCCTCAGACAGGCAATGCCATCCCGGCTTTTGCCCGTAAGTACGGCTTCAATTGCAACATGTGCCACACCTCTTTCATCAAGCTGAATGATTTCGGACAGAGGTATAGAGATTACGGCTATCAGATACCGGGGCAGGAAGGGTACGAAAAGAATGTCTTTGAAACAGCGCCGCCGCTGGCAATAAGGACTTCCTTCGGCCTGAGCCTGATCAAAAGCCATAGTACTACCTCGGGATTCAATATCTATGGATTCGATTTCCTGGCCGCAGGCGTGCTGCATAAGAATATCTCATTTCTTATGATTTATACACCGCGGATCGATGAGCCGGCCGCCGACTACAGGGGCTCCACAGGAGGTTCAAATCCGAGCCAGCTGGCGGCGGTCGAGTCCGGCAATATTCTTTTCAGCAACCTGATAACAGATGCGCTCAATTTGAGAATCGGGCGGTTTGAGCCGGCCTATCATGCTGTCAGTTCCAAGCGGAGCTACTATATCAATCAGCCGTATGAAATCTATACATACGCCACTCCCAAAATTAACTACCTGTTTGATGACAATCAAATGGGGGTCGAGGCCAGCGGTCATTTCAAAAATGGATTTCATTATGGCCTGGGCGTTGTCAATGGGACCGGGGCCAGTCCGGATAATAATAAGTACAAAGATCTCTATCTCGACTTGTACCAGGTATTCGGACGCGGCGAGGGACAGAGTGCCGGGCAAAGGATCGGTGCTTTCGGGTATCTTGGGTGGCAACCGGCAAGCCTGCCCGACCCGGATTCCTCCTACCCTGTCGGCGCCGAATTCAACGGCGGTGACAATAAATCGTTTTACCGTGTCGGCGGCGATTTAAGTTTGAATTACAAGACCTTTAATCTGCGGGCGCTGTTTATGCAGGGAAAAGACAGCAAGGCGTTTAACGATCGTGACAGCACCAAAGATTATAATTACAACGGCGGCTTTGTCGAGCTTGATTACGCGGCTCTGCCGAATAATCGCCTGCTGATTTCGGCCACGTATAATATGGTGCGCCCGCCATCGTATGATGAAAGTAATAGGATCAACGCTTTTTCGGGATTGATAAGGTATTATCTGGGGGACTGGACGGCGGTTAATGTCGCTCTCCATGCCGAATACACTCACAGAGAAGTCGGCAAAGATCAGCCCTCAAAGGAGGATATTTTCCTGTTGCTGGTTGATTTCGATTTCTAATTCGGACTATTATCTCCGCCTGAGGAGGCAGGTGGGGAGATTGCATTAGTTGGAGCGTCAGGGTAGCGATTACCCGGACGCTTTTTTATTATCCGATCTCGGCGGCAGAAATAATAGCAGAACAGGTGCGCAACGCTATTTGCCTGCCCATTTTGCTACCTTTCTATAGAAGGGAGCTGCATCTATTAATCTTACGGATGATAATTTTTATTTGTTCTCAACGGGAGGCTGAAATGTCGGCGAGGCTTTGGGCGTTTTGCCTCTAAGATGCTCCTGATAATAGGCATAGCTCATCGGCCTTTCTTCACTCAGAATTTCCGAATGAATAATTTCACCGATGAAAAGAGTATGGGTACCGATATCGACATTTTCAACGACTCTGGCCTCGACGGCCGAGACAACATGCTCGGTTACTATCGGGCAACCGTGTGGGCCTTTCTTGTATGCCGCTTTGGTGAATTTATCGATATCGCGCCCGGAACGAAAACCGAAAAGGCCGATGAAGATCATCGTGGCGCTCTCCGCGACCACCGATATCGAGAAAAGGCCGCTTTCCATGATGTACTGATGAGTCAGGTTGCTCTTGTTTATGGATATGGCGATGCGAATCGGTTCCGCCGTGACCTGAAAGACGGTATTGGCCAGTTGGCCGTTGATCCTGTCGCCTGCGACAGATGAGACAATATAGACGCCATAATTGAATTTATTCAGCGCTGTCCAATGGGAATATATTTCCGGGGTTGTACTATCCGCCATATCAGATCATCTCCTTCATCAGCCCAATT